>CAJXUL010000057.1 GCA_913060615.1 uncultured Gammaproteobacteria bacterium
CGTCTCGTGGGCTCGGAGATGTGTATAAGAGACAGTGGAAACAGAACTTGAAGTGGAGTTTTTCAGTTCTGACAGTGAAGACGAAAAATTACGCCAAGCGCGCAAGACTCGTGAGCTTGATGATAAATATCAAATGCTCAAAGCTGACCTGAAATCTGAGATCACCCAGGGCTTGGCACAAATAGAAAAAGTCGGTGATCAAATCTTGATCAGCCTCTCTGCGGCGAACTCGTTTAGATCTGGTTTTGCAGATTTGCAGCCTGGGTTTTTGGGCACCTTGGGCAACATCGGCGACTCAGTTGTTGCAGCAGGCGGCGAAGTACAGATATCCGGCCATACGGGCAATATTCCCATCGCCTTTAGCGAGCGCTTCGATTCAAATTGGGATTTGTCCGCAGCAAGAGCCGCTTCCGTAGCAGACTTCTTTTTTACCAATAATGACTTAGACAGCAGTAGCGTCAGTGTTTTTGGCTACGCTGATACCAAACCATTGGCAGACAATACAAGCGCACTGGGCCGGGCAGAAAATAGACGTATAGAGATACTCATCGACGGTTAATTTTCTGTTGTTATAGCAATTCATAAAATGCATGGGGGCAAATTGACAAGACAGATATTGGATAGAGCACGTCTATATCATGCTCTTGAGACACATGAGCCTGATGACAAGCTGTCCTCTATGATCAGTTTTACGATTGTCGGTCTAATCGGCATCAATCTGATCGCCATTATTTTAGAATCTATTCCAAGCTATGAGGCCGCCTATGGCGAAATCTTCGCAATAATAGAATACGTTTCCTGCTTCATTTTTGCGCTAGAGTACGTCGCGCGCGTCTGGGTTTGTGTGGAAGCAACGACCACTTCGCAGCTGGCGCAAACCATAGAGGTGCCAACCAGTCATCTTGCGAAGCGTCTACGTCATGTCACCCGACCTATGGCAATTATAGATTTATTGGCCTTCTTACCGTCTATTTTGACACTACTATTTCCGGGTTTAGACCTACGTTTCCTAAGAATATTGAGACTGTTTAGGGTATTTAAGCTGACTCGATATTTTTCCTCACTTGAGGTGCTGCTTAACGTTTTGTATGACGAACGCAAAAGCCTCATGGGTACGTTTCTGATCATGTTAATCGTGCTGACTTTGGCCGCCTCAGCTTTATACCTTGTCGAACATGAACAGCAGCCGGAAACATTCGGCTCCATTCCTCAAGCGATGTGGTGGGCCATGGCCGCGTTAACCACCGTTGGTTACGGCGACGCTATTCCAATGACCGCAGTGGGTAAAATTCTTGGCTCGTTAGTGACCATTCTCGGCATTGGCATGGTCGCCTTACCCTCAGGCATTTTAGCTGCGAGTTTTTCAGAGCACTTGAGATTTCAACGCGAGTCGCTGCAGAACCATATCAATGAAGCATTTGAAGACGGCGTGCTGACCAAAGATGAAGCCAAAGGTATTATCGATATAGGCACCGAACTAGGCCTAAGCGAAGAGGTCGTTGATCAATTAGTACAGCGGACAGCGCAAATGTTGGTCGAAAATAGAACGAATATCGTCGATGATCGGTCAGCAGAAGAAAAACAATGATTCCCGCAATTTAAAATGATCAAAAAAGACAATAAAAATAACGTCAACTGTTGGAGCTGCCGACACTTCAACACCAGCTGGGACAAGAACTTCCGCTATAGATGTGCTGCCTTAAACTTTAAGAGCAGCACGCTGCCTTGTATCGAGGTGAAGAATGCAGATGGACGTGATTGTTTAGCCTTTCAACCAAAAATAACAACTGGCACATAAAACCCAGGGGAGCACGCTAAATGGAATCTCAAGATCAACACGCATCTTCAGTACTGAAAGAAGTCGCTCTGCAATTTTTCCTAGCCGTAATCCTCGGCCTTATCGCATCAATAGTCGCCAACGCCTTTGTTGAGGGCGCGCGGTGGTTTGAGGGCAACCAAACAGCCGACGGCATGTTCTCAGCCACCATTGCTGGCATGGATATTTCATTCAAAATTTTTATCACCATGGGCTGCGCCGCGCTGCTGATTATCTTGGTGCGTAAAGTGCTGGGCATTACCGTCTGGTCGGGGCCAGCAGAAAGTATTTATGCAGTACAGCAAAGCAAAGAACCGCTAGATATCCGCGTTGGCGTTGGTTCTACTATCGCAGCTTTTATCAGTGCTAGCGGTGGCGCATCGGTGGGACAGTACGGCCCACTGGTACATTTTGGCGCGACCATTTCGCAAATCTTGCTAAAACTGACCAAGATTAATATAGACAAGAATGTGTTCCTTGCCTGCGGTGTGGCCGCGGCCATTTCAGCTGGCTTCAACGCACCCATTGCCGGTGTGTTGTTCGCTCACGAGGCTTTGTTGAGAAGATTTTCTGTCGGCGCAATTGCACCTATTGCCATTTCTTCTATTGTTGCCTATGCCGCCAACCAATATTTATTCACCATTGAACTGGCCTTCACTGTGCCTGACATGCCCATTCCCCTAGGACCACTGATTCCTTTTCTACTCATAGCGGCACCGCTTTGTTCCCTGGGTGCCATCGCTTACATGTCCGCATTGCGCAAAGGCAAGAAAATGGCTGTAGCCAGTGGCTGGAGTTTTGCTAAGTTGTCTTTGATGTGCGTCATTGTTGCCGGATTTATCGGCATGATTTTCCCCGATGTATTGGGGCTGGGCAGCTTGCAGATCAATCAAATGATCAACAACGAATTCACCCCTGCCTATCTACTGGCATTGCTGATCGCAAAAATCATCATCACCGCGCTGTGCGTAAACGCTGGATTTTTTGGTGGTGTATTTGGGCCGGCCTTGTTTGTCGGCGCGGCCATTGGCGGCATAGTTGCTTACAGTGCAGGCTTGTTCGGACTACCCGCTGAAATGACAACCGCCATTGGGGTTGCATCAATGGCAGCGGTTTCTGCAGCTGTAATCGGAGCGCCCTTAACCGTGATTATGATCGTCATTGAACTTACCGGGTCGTACAGCTACGGTTTGGCCTCAATGCTTTGCGTCATTGTTTGCTCATTCATTACATTTAGAGCCTTCGGTCTGTCTTACTTCGACCGTCAATTGCTGGACCGGGGCATAGACCTAAAACTAGGTCGAGAGAACATTGCATTGAATCAAAGCACTATTGGTGAAATACCCAGCAGCGACTATGTAAAAGTTGCCCTTGATACAAGCGTGTTGGCAACGCTGGACAAGCTTAAAGCAGCTCAGACCACTGAGGCATATGTGTGCGATGAACAAGACATGCTGCTAGGCAAAGTGAACGTTTTAGATTTGCATGGCGTAGAAGCACTGGCAGATATTATGGATACCCAGCCGCTGGCTTTCCAAGGTGCTGATTCTTTGACTCATGCTATGGAACAAACGCGCGAGTTTGTTGGTGAGAGCATTCCCGTACTTGATGAGGGGCGCTTGGTAGCTGCCCTCACAGAGGGGGATTTATTCAACAAAGTGCTTTCCGTGCAAGAAGCATTACGAAAACAATAACCTTGCTGCTCAACCGCAGTCTAAAATCATAGCGGCGGGATGTGCGTTTTTAACTAGGTACCAATAATGAAATTATTCCTCCAGCTTAGCTTAGTGCTAAGCATTGCCGCAGTGGGTCCATTCGGCGTGGCAGCACCATTTGAAGCCGGACTGAGCGCCATGGATAGAGAGCATTACGCCACCGCCTATAGGGCGTGGAAGAAGCTCGCTGATGAGGGTGCAGCCGAAGCGCAAAACAATATTGGCTACCTATATGAACAGGGTCGTGGGGTTAAGCAAAGCTATGCCCGGGCCATTGAGTGGTACAACAAGGCCGCATTGCAAAACCTAGCAGAAGCCCACCATAATCTCGGCATGTTGGCCTTTCAAGGCTACGGTATGCGCAAAGACTATTTGGCCGCAAAACGCCATTTTACTGATGCTGCTGAGCTAGACCAGCATGACTCTGAATATATGCTGGGGCTTATCTACTACCAAGGTCACGGGGTGGCCAAGAGCCCTAGACGCGCAAAGGCATTTTTCTTAGAAGCAGCTACACATGAAAGTAGCAAAGGTCAGTTTATGTTGGCCTTTATGTTTCAAGCCGGTGAGGGTCATCCGGAGGGCAAAGCGGAACCAGTAAAAGCATTTATCTGGGCCAACGTAGCCGAAAGAAACGGCTACGACGACACTGAATCTATTCTAAGCTTTAGCCGTATGCAGATCACCGATACTGTGCAGCAGAAGGCCCTAGAACTCGTCAGCGCCTGTATAGAAAGTAACTACACACGCTGCCCGAAGTAAATTGTTTAACATAAACAGCAAAAAGAAAAGAAAAAATACTAAAGGAATCCTAGAACCTTCCGACTATGTAGAGGTAAGTAATAGTTTACAGGGTGCTAGGTGTCCAATTTCACAAATTACGTAAAATCGTTAGTAGTTTTCGGCGAAGAAAGACAGCAAGAAATACGCTGGTTGTTCGATGCTTTAAACAACAGTCTTGCGATTGCAGAAAGAAACGCAGACGTTCAACGCAGTTCTTCAGCGGCGAGTTCGCTACGCCATGCGAAAAATTTATTGAGTTTTTTAAATAGATGTTTTGCTGATCTTCCAGATAAGCAATTGGTTACGCATCTTGATGACTTTTTTGCCATGTTGGATAGGGCGATAGATCAAAGTATTCAAATGCCGCTTGTAGAAGACCTTGAAGAAATACGCGGGTTGATCACAGAGCTGCAAAAAGGTTGGGAGACTCTGCTCATGCCGTCCACTACGGTGCCTGCAGAAGAAAGCCAAGCACATATGATGAGCATCGCTTAAAGCGGTGTCAGATCAAATACAGATTTTACTTAAGTTGCGAGCGGCTCAAGTCTATAGATATTCGAACAACGTCAGGCGCGCTACTTTAGCAAATGTTGCCTGAGTAGCTTCTAGGCGTGTCAGCTCTTCATTAAAGCGCGTCAACGCCTCAGAATAATCTAGATCTTCTTCACCAGACAACAACACCTCCAAACGAATTTTGCTATCTGCATGCATCTCCAACTGCGTTTCAGCACTTTGAATTTCGCTGCCCACACGTCCAATAGCTTTAACCACCCCTTCATGCAAACCGCCTACCTCACCAATAGCTCTGCGAATATTTGCTGTATCGTTACTCTGCAAGGCGCTAACAAAATCTTCTAGGGCAGTAAAAAACGCGATGCCTTGAGTGGTGCGGTCTAAGCCGGCCACCGCTTCCGTGGCAGCCGCAGCCTCGTCAGTAGCACCCGCTGCAACGAGCAAGGGTACATTGGCAGCCGCTACAGACTCCTTGGTCTTGGCCGTGAACAATAGTTCACCCGGATTATTTGGGTTGTCCGTAATCGTATATTTAAAATCTACATAAGCAGACTCATTGGTACCTGTTGTCAAATCACTGATGAGTCGTGCAGTGCTCACTGGCGCGCCACCCGAATGATCAAAGGTCAGCGTAGTTACCCCATCGGTAATGGTGGTTGCACCGTTATAGTTAGCAATAGTGCCTGGCGCCTGGGTATATTCGGCTGCCACTGCTGCCACTAATTCTCTTTCAGCAGGCGCAAACACATCTAGGCCATTGCGATTTTTAGTTAGGTCTCGGGTATCACTGACGCTGACTTGAATTTGCCGCGCATCTCCCTGATAGGTAACGCTACCGTCAGTCAAAGTGGCGAAAGGCTGCAAGCCTGTGTTACCCCCGGCAAAAATAGTACTACCGGAAACATCTTGCGTGTTTGCAATATTCAGCAGCTCCTTTTTTAGACCGGCTACTTCTAAAGCAACAATATTGCGGTCCTCATTAGACAGCGTGTCGTTGGACGCTTGAATAGCTAATTCTTTTAGGCGGACCAAAATATCAGATCCTGACAGCAATACTGTTTCTTCTAATTCATAGCGCTGCTTCAAATCTCCCAGTAGCCCATTATAGGTTTCGGTTTTAGCGATCGCTCGATCCAAGTTTTCAATGGTTGCGACCTTGGTCGGATCATCGCTGGGCCGAACCATGACCTTGCCTGTGGCAATTTGCTCTCTGGTTTTAGAAACTTCACTGTGGGCATCCTGAATACTGCTCAGCGAACGTTGATAATTTAGGGAAGTTGAAATTTTCATTTTCTAATGCTGCTCACTATAGACGAACAATGGTGTCGAATAGTTCATTGGCGGTTTGCACCAACCTGGCGGATGCTTGATAGGCTTGCTGAAAGCGGATTAAATTTGCCGCCTCTTCATCTAAGTTAACCCCGGCTATTTGGTCACGAGACTCAAACGCTTGGTCATACACCACCTGCAACGCTTCTTTAGTTACGGTAGCTTGCCTAGCCGTACTGCCTGCTAGGTTGATTAAATTCAGATAGGACTCATGAAAAGTTTCGTCATTACCCAGTAATTTCGCTGACTCCAAATTAGATAGGCGAACAATATTTTCGTTACTACCAAAGCCCTTTTGATTATTGTCTATTTGAAATTTGTCACCCGACTTAGGCGTGCCGCTCAGTGTCACTTGCAAATTCTGATACTGGATAACTTGGCCGGCGGTATAACTGCGCTGCGCAACAATAGTATTGGTTGTTTTGTCGGTAATTGTATATTCGGCGTCAGAAATGAATTCGATATCTAGCGTATTGCTACGAAGCTGCAACGAATCAGCAACGCCCTTGGTGTAACCAGCGGATAACTTTGCGGAATTACCGGTAGTACCGGTGCTAAAGATGATCAAGTCTTCTTTCAGCTGACCACCGATATTAACCGTGGTGTCTAAACCTAACTTAGCCAAGTCTGTGGTGCTGCCTGTAGCGCTCAGGGTCAAAGCAACTGTTTTTGCTGAGGTGTCATTGGCCGAACGAGTTGCTTGGATAACAAATCCCGGCGCAACATCGCCAGTTAACTTGGTTAAAACACCCGCAGTATTACCAAAACTAATTGTGCCGGCATTCAGGTGTTTGAGTATCAGTGCACCGTCGAAATCTAGACTCGCCTCGACATTTGTCGCGGCTGTACCCACTTGTGGAGGTCCAGCGGCGTAGTCAGAGGATGCTGCAGTTTTTGCGTTTATGGCATTAACTAGCGCAGCCGAAGTGGTGAACGGTGTCGCCCCATTAATTGCTACGTTGTTAATCGTCAACTGCCCGGTTGTTGCAGAGATCTCGTTTATCGGCACACGAATAGTATTTTCTAGACTTACAGAAACCGCTAAACCCTTTGCTGTAATTTCCGCATCTAACCAATTTTTCACACCTGTTGCGGTCAAACTTTGACCTGCAGCCACACTCAAGGCTCCCAGTGCTTTGCCGTCTAATTTCAAAGCACCGCTAGCAATAACATCAACACTTGCTGCAGTACTGTTGGTATAAGAGCTCACCGTACTACTACGTACAAGCGCTTCACCAATAATCAACTTGGAGCCATCATCTTGAGTTTGCGCAACCGACTTACCTGTCGCGCCGATACTCCAGCTTTGATCCATATAACTGGTATCGCCGTTTAGATAACTATCAGAATAGGTGCTGTCGGTGACAAAACCATTTTGTGCGTGGAGCATTACAGATTGTTGCGCTGCGGAAAGCCCGCTACCAAACAGATGACGCCCATCTTTGGTAAAGATCTGCAATTCAGCCGTGCTAGATGCAGTTTTAGAAAACGTTAGATCAATGTCTTTTGTGCCGGCCGCAACAAAACTTTTTGCTAGGGAGTAGCTTGCATCAACGGCTAAAGCCGCCGAATTATTGGTGTTATTAACCAATAATGTACTTAACTCTGGCGCAGTGCTGGCACTGGCAGCCGGTGCCACAATACCTATAGTTGCATTACCGTCGCCCAAGTTAGCCACGTTCTTGGAGACTCTGAATAAGTCACCTGCTGCGAGGTCCTTAGAATTCGTGATGGCCAAAGTAATTGTTTTTGCCCAATTTTGCTTACCACTAAAGGCAATTTGATCACCATCTTGGGCTGCGCCGTTAATGGTTATTGCTAAGCCGTTAACACCCAAACTAGGCGGGTTACCGGTTGACGCGTATTTGGTTCCACTGTTGAGGTCTGTAGCAATCCAACGTTTACCAGCTTTATCGAATAGTAACTCCATTGGACGCAGGTTAGCCTCGGATTCTGTCACCACACTGATAATTGGTGCAGCGCTGCCTTTGGCATTGGAGAAGTCCAGAGTAAAATCTGGCGGGCTAGCAAACATCTCTTTGCCTGGTTTTTCGTTAAGATCCATACCCCGAGCGTGAGTTGCGTTCACTTCTTGTATCAACACCTTGGCAATATTGTCCAAATTGGCAATCGCCGGTGCGAGCATTTGATCTCTAAAATTGATCATGCCGCCAAGCTCACCGCCTAATAGGCCTGACAAATTCATTGGCTCGCCAAAGGGGTCTAGTAGCACTTCAGCGCGGCCATTATCTGTTGTTAGAAAACGCACTTGGATGGGCGTAGCCTTTGCGCCATCGACCACGGAGGTCTTCGATGACCCATCGCCTATTGTTACAGAAACGGTACCGCTCGATGTTTCTCGTACCGAGATTTTTGCAATAGCGGACATTTCTCGCAGTAGCTTATCGCGGCTGTCGAGTAACGCTGCGGGCTGCTTTTGAATATCATTGGTCTTTTGCAAACCAACATTCACATTCGCCAGTTCTCGCGCTAGCGTATTAAATTCATTAGCTGCGGTGGTGGCCAGTTGCTGGGTCTCTGTGTCTAGACTTTCTAGCTGAATGGCCAATGCGTTGAAGCGCGATGCAAGGATTTCAGCTTCAGTCAGCACCTGGGTGCGCAACTGCCCCGATGACGCTTCAACACTAAGACTTTTTAAACTGTCAAAGAACGAGCCTAGTGCGGGCGTCAGTGACGCACTTTCATTGCCCAGCACATTAATCATTCTCTCCGTGTGCTCAATCAATGGTGTCTGAGCACGCAGATCACTACTACTGGCGCGCAGCGAAGCTTCTATTTGACCGTCATATGAACGACGAACGCCTTCAGCTAGTGCGCCACTGCCTAAATAAAACAGTCCATTCTTGGTCGGTGAATTTTCTGAAACATCTAAATCTTGGCGAACATAGCCCTCAGTATTTGCATTAGCAATATTGTTACTGACAACGGACAACGCTAGTTGACTGTTGCGGATGGCAGAGCCACCTACTGAAATAAGATCTGTCATAGCTTGCCTCTATTACCAGGTAGGGCCATAGCGCCGTTAGACTTTGGACGTTGAATTTCGTATGCGGGCTTATCGGCGTTGATCGCAAACGATTTGTTGTCTTGATTTAGCGGCTTAATTTCGGGTTTTTCTGGCTTACCCATCTTCTGCGCATGCATTTGCGTATTCAGAACATCTGCTACTCCGAACATGCCACCCTTAGACAACTCCAAAGCAATTTGCTGGTCGAACATTGACTCGTAGGTTTTTGAGGCCTGGGAATCCAATAAGCCAGAGCGCTCTGTGGCTTGGCGCATTGATTTCAACATCATATTGATGAAGATAGATTCAAACTGTTGAGCCGCTTCTTTAGTAACAGACTCGTCACCGACTTTGGAATCTGCGCGCATTTGCGCCATATGACCAAAATCTAAAGCGCTTGTTGAAAAATTTGAATCCGACATCGTTATTACCTAAATAACCAACAGTTCAGCGCGCAAACTGCCAGAGCTTTTTAGCGCTTCCAATATGGCGATAAGAGAAGAGGGACTAGCACCAACTTGGTTCACCGCTTCAACAATTTCGCGTAAATCCACACCCGGCTGAAAGAGGAACATTGGGTTAATCTCTTCTTCAACTACAATCTCTGCATTTTCAACCTCAACAGCCTCACCAGCAGCGTCGCCAAATCCGGCAGCGTTAGGTTGGACCACTTCGTTAGTGGCAGAAATAGTCACCGACAATGAGCCTTGAGTAACTGCTGCTGCCGTTACCTTAACTGTGCGGCTAATAACCACTGTGCCAGTGCGGGAGTTAACTACTACTCGCGCTTTGGGCTCGCCCGGCACTACATCTAAATTTTCCACCATGCTGACAAAACTGACTCGTGCAGCCATATCTTGAGGCGCTCGAACCGCTACCGAACGTGCATCAATGGCGCTGGCAGTACCTGCGCCAAAGGTTTCGTTAATGGCTTCGGAGATTGCATTAATGGTCGTGAAATCGCCTTGATTTGCATTCAACACAATATGTTCTGAGGTGCCAAAAGGCGTATTAACTGATCTCTCAACCAAGGCACCATTCGGCACGCGACCGGTAGTAGGTACGCCAATACTCACTTCCGAGCCCGCCGCGTTTACTTCAACACCAGTAGTTGTCAGAGAACCTTGAGCCAGGGCATAAATCTCACCGTCTGCACCGCGCAGTTCAGTTAAAATAAGGTTGCCGCCGCGTAAACTCGACGCAAGACCAATAGTTGCTACGCTGACATCGATTGTTTGTCCCGGCTTAGCAAAGGGCGGCAATGTAGCCGTTACCAATACTGACGCAACGTTATCTAACTTAGTTTTGTCGTATGCAAGATTAGTAGCACCACGTGTAAATAGATCGTAGTTAGAAACCGGACCATCGACAGCAACGCCTAACTTATCTAGAACGGTTTTAAGGCTCTGTGCGGTGAAAGAGACCTTGTCGCCGTCACCAGTACCTGCAAGACCCACTACAAGTCCATAGCCCATTAATTGGTTAGATCGGGCCCCTGCTATAGAGGTTAAATCCTTTATCCGATCTGCATAGACAGGAGCAGCAATTAGGCTACTGATCAGCGTCGCTAAAAATATGAATCTTTTAATCATTAAAATGGCCAAACTTTGTTAAGAACGTTTGTACCCCAAGGCACTTTAGCTACGGAGGCTAAGTTGCCGGCACCCTGATATGAAATTTGCGCGTTAGCCAGACGAGACGATAGAACGGTATTATCTGGTTGGATGTCGTCGAGTGACACAACACCAATAATACGAATAGTTTCGCTACCTTCGCTAAGCGTCAGACGTTTTTGTCCCTGAACCACAACGCTGTTATTGGGCAGTACTTGTACAACGGTTGCTGCTACCGCGCCATCTAACGAGGCTGCTTGATTAGCCGTGCCCGAGCCCTTGGAGTCAATCTTCAAATCACCGAATGGCGTAGCCTTAAGGGCTTTCTTAGTAAACGATGAATCTAACGAAAATGCCCCTTGCAGCGCTGCAAGTGGACTATTGGAACCCTCTCTGACGGTTTCAACGCCGCTTTGTCTTTGCGCTTGTGTAGATTCAGTAAGTACTACCGTGATGATGTCACCCACTTGATAGTTTTTCCTATAACCGAAACGCGAACTGGCATTACTGTCGTTGAAAATTGAACCGGTCACCGATATCGGAGCAACCGGCATGAGCGGCGTTATGGGTTCGAACGCTGCATCCTGCATTAGCGGCGGTAAACCCTGAGTTACACAGGCCGAGCAGGTTGTTACAACCACGGTAGCGCATAACAGTTTTTGTAATGACTTAGAAATTTGCATCACTAGCCCCTTATAGATTCTGGTTAAGGAAGCGCAACATTGAATCCACCGCAGAAATAGCTTTGGAGTTAACCTCGTAAGCGCGCTGGGTTTCGATCATGTTGACAAGCTCTTCAACTACGTTAACGTTGGAAGCTTCCAACATGCCTTGAGCAATTTCGCCCGAACCCTGTTCACCTGGATTCCCCACTAATGGTGGTCCACTTGCCTGAGTTTCACGGAATAAGTTGCGTCCCAACGACTCAAGGCCCGCAGCGTTTACAAAACGTGCAATCTGAATTTGACCAAGCTGCTGATTACCACCACCGTTGGCAAGTTCAACACTGACCGTGCCATCACCACCGATGGAAATTGTTGCCGCTTCTTGAGGGATGGCAATCTGTGGCTGTAACAGATAACCAGCAGAGTTAACTAACTCACCTTCTTGCGACAGCTTAAAGCTGCCATCGCGGGTATAGGCTAATGTGCCATCTGGCTGAAGAATTTGAAAAAGACCAGGGCCTTCGATAGCCATATCTAACGAGTTCTCGGTGGCAATCATGTTGCCTTGGCCTTGCATCTTTTCGGTGGCGACAATACGCGTACCGGTACCTAGCATGAAGCCAGTAGGTGCAACTGAGTCAGCGCCGGTCTGACCGCCAGCTTGACGAATATTTTGGTAAAGCAAATCTTCGAATACCGCACGATCGCGTTTGAAGCCATTCGTATTTACGTTAGCCAAGTTGTTTGAGATTACACTCATTCGCGTTTGCTGAGCGTTTAGTCCGGTTTTCGCAACCCAAAGTGAAGCATCCATATTCTTATTCCTAAACTACAGCGTTTACGCTAGTCGCATTAATGTGTTGTTAGAGTCGCCAAGGTCACCTAGCTCTTTAACTAATTTCATCTTCATTTCGAAAGAGCGTGTGCCGTTAATCATGTCGACCATAACGTCCATAGCATTTGAAGAGCTGCCTTCAAGCTGGCCGCTAGAAACCGAAACCTCTTCGGGGCCATTTTCAAAATCGCCTGGCAGCTGACCGAGCACTTTAAATAGACCGTCTTCCATTTTTTCTAATGACACCGCACTACTGTCTCGCAACATTAGGCGTGCAATTTCTTGTGTAGCGCCAGTTTCATCGTTGGGGTCCATTGCATAAATGACGCCCTCATCGGAAATACTCAGTATTTGATCTATCGGCACGGCGATAGGGCCTCCGCCGTCGTTAAGCACAAGTTGACCAGTAGTAAGCGAAAGCTCGCCATCCTGATTGGGGCGGATATCACCACGCCTGGTAAATGCGGTTTGGCCCTGGTCGTTAGACACGCCAAGAACAGTAGAACCGTTCATAAAGATATCCATATCATTACCGGTAGCGATTCTGCTGCCGGGTGTCAGATCGACAACGCCTCTGGCTGCGTTACCCGCAAGATAGCGAGTTTTAAATCCATCGCCGTCTACACGATATGATTGCAATGCCATTTGATAGGCTTTTTTAAAGCCAAAAGTCGAAACGTTTGCAAGTTCGTGAACTGAGTTCGTTTCCTGCATACGCTGCGAATTAATGGACGCAACCGCTGTAAAAATTCCTTTATCCATGAGTCTTTAACCTACGAGCGGATATTAATGATGGCTGAGGTCAACGCTGACGATGTTTCAATCGCTTTTGCGTTGGCTTGGAAGTTTCGTTGAGCGGTAATTAGGCCAACAAGCTCAGTTGTTAGGTCTACGTTTGATCGCTCTCGAGCACCTGCTCGAATGGTTCCAAATCCCGCTGTGCCCGCTTCACCGAATGTCGCAGAACCAGATTTTGCTGAGGATAGGTAGGAGCTGTCTCCGTTTTGCCGTAGACCTTCGTTACTCGGGAAGGTTACAAGTACAATCTTACCGAGAGAGTCCTGGGAGCCGTTTGAATAACTGGCTACAACCAGACCGTCATCGCCAATGTCTACCCCGACCAAGTCACCTTCAGGTGAGCCGTCTTGAGATTGCGATTTAACTGCAAATGCTTGTGAAAACTGTGTGGTACCTGTGTAGTCAATGGTCAGGTTCAAAGCACCACGACCACCGGCCAAGAACACAGTATCTAACTGAGCACCGCCGGTAGGTGAAACCAAGTTACCTGATGTATCAAAGGTCAATTCGCCTTTGTCTAAATAAATTGGAGACCATTCTGGCAAAGTTGAGAAGCCGTCTGCACTGGCTGTTTCAACACCAAATTCGTCAATGTACTTTTGCACTGCGACGTTGTTTACAACGTCAGCTGACTGGGATGGTTTGATCCAAGTGGTTGTGGTACCACGACCAGAACCGATATTTGCCAGTCCCCATGTTGCACTACCTGATACTTTTATAAATGAGTCGGTACCGGTACTGCCTGTAGTAAAGACAAGACCGTTAATGTCGGCATCGTACTTAACTTTTACACCCGATACGGTACTGCCAGTATCGGACGCGAGCTTATTGATACCTTTTTCAAGTTCAACAATGAAACTGTCTAGTGTGTAGCCAGCGCCCGTGGGCAGTACAAGCGTGCCCTTAACATCATCCACCGAAACTACGAAAGTGTTGTTGGAGGCATCAACAGAGAAGTTGTTATTCACGTTTACCGCAATACCTGAACCTTTGGTTATAGCCGGTAGAGAGGCAACACCGCGTAGGGCATCTGCTGAAGGTGTAATTGAATATTTGGAGTCGGTTAGGCCTGTTACTTCAAAGCCCATAAATGTAGCGAAGTCTAGTTGAGCTTGCTTATCGACTTCGCCATCGCCGTCAGTGTCCACACCAGTTGGTATACCGGTACCTGCGGTGTATGCAGGAACAGAGAAATCTACTGAAACCTCAGAGATATCGCCGGTTGAACCAGAAGAGAAGGAAAAGGTTTGCTGGGCGCCATCATAAGCGACCTTAATGCCATAACGCTGTTCATTTGCTACACGCTGTAAATCACCATTGGGTGTTACCGTTTGCCCATAAAATCCCTGCGCATCAACCGCTACAGCGGTAGGTGCAGCGCCAAAAAGATTGTTTGTGGAAGCTGCGTCAACTGTCATGGTATCCGACGAAGATGTGGGTAAAAACTTAAAACTTCTTTGCGCTGTATCATAGGAAACAGTCACTTTGTTTGCGCCTAAGACGGCATTTACTCGAGTCTGAACGTCAGTGACGATCTCTTTAGTTGTGGCCGTGATCTGCTTTGCTGCTGTATTGAAGGTCGTGCCTAAATCAATGCCAGCTACGGTGGTTGCACCACCAGAAGTGAAGTTTAGATTGAAAGTTCTGTTACTGGCGGTGGACAAATCAAAGTAGCGTTCATCACCAAACTTTACATTAAGCTGGTTCTGCATGATCGAGGCGAGCTCAACACCAGTAACAGATCTATTCTGTGCTTTCAATTCCGAGAGGTCGACGGTGACGGGGCTACCGGAGTTATCCACGTCAACTGCCATAAAGTTAGCAAGATTTTGTACCGTAAAGGCTGACGTACTAAAGTTGTAACCTTGGTCGGCCGTTAGGTCGTTAGGCAACTTTGAGCCCACAACGGTGGCCGGCACAGAGGTACGAACGTCGGTCAAATCATCTAGTGAGAATTTTTGCGTCTTTCTGTTGACCAACAAATCTTCCACTTGGGAGAAGGGTTTCAGCACACCGTATTTGTTTACATAAAGGGCTTCGTCATTGCTGTCCGTTGCCTGCTGTAGCGCCGGGTTCACTTGGTCATCGCCTACATATACATATGTTTGGTATTTGTTGGTAGGTGAGTTAGCCGTGGCGTTAGCTGTCTTTACGTAGTAAATCGTTGCTAGATATGAGTTACCCCCACTGTCGTATACGCTTAGGGCGGTAGACTTATTGTAGGTATTTGGATTGTTTCTATTAAAGGGAACATCGATCACACCGGCGTCCGAAGGTAAGTTCAACGCCAGTTCAATAAGCGAGGTTTCTGTTGCCTGACCGGAAGTAGATACTGGTATTGCAAGTCTACTGAGCTTATCCAAATCCGCTTTACCGGAGGAGTCAACTGCCGCTGCCAATAATGCCTGACCTGATGAGTTCACAACGTTGAACTGTTCGTTCAATACCTGTCTCTTATACACATCTCCGAGCCCACGAGACGGACTCCTATCT
>CAJXUL010000058.1 GCA_913060615.1 uncultured Gammaproteobacteria bacterium
ATAAAGCACAAACAAGTTATATAAGTTTTGCTACAAGAGATACTTCAGGTAGTGATACTATAATGGATTTAACAAATGTTACTATAAATGGTGGCGCAGAGGGTCCTTACTTACCACTAGCTGGTGGGACAATGACAGGGACTATAATTCAAAACGGAGGTAATATAGATTTTTCAGATGGTAGAAAAGATCCTATAAAAAGAAAAATTTATCCCTTTGAAGATGAAGCGGAACTGGCTTGTGTTGCAGTACACGAACACTATCGACGCCGGGGTAGCGGCGTAGCCATTGGTGCCAACTTACTCAGAGCGGCAGAAGAAAAAGCGCGCAGCTACGCGTCTAAGCGCTTATTTGCACTAACAACCCAAACCCAGGATTGGTTTATTGATCAGGGATTTGCACCCACAGACGTGAGCGCTTTACCGACCAGCAAACAGTCCCTTTATAACTGGCAGCGCGGCTCGAAGGTGGTTTCAAAAACTCTGAGCTAACGCTGCGCTAACTGCAGGTAAAAAAGACCTGCCTCAAAATGTAGGAAGTAAAATGGCTAACGATCGTCCCTATAGTTCTCTTGTTGTAGATGGCGTAGAGCAAGCACCCAGTAGGGCTATGCTGTACCCCACAGGTTTTAAAACTGAGGACTTTAGCAAGCCACAAGTTGGCGTTGCCTCTACTTGGAGCATGGTCACGCCCTGCAACATGCATATTAATGAACTGGCAGACGCCGCTTGCATGGGCGCTGATGAAGCCGGCGCCAAAGCCGTGTTGTTCAACACCATCACTGTTTCCGATGGTATTTCTATGGGCACACCGGGTATGCGTTACTCGTTGGTGTCTCGTGAAGTGATTGCAGATTCCATTGAAACAGTAGTTGGCGCTCAAGGCTTTGACGGCTTTGTAGCCATTGGCGGCTGTGACAAGAATATGCCTGCTTGCGCCATTGCTATGGCTCGGATGGACAGACCCAGCGTTTTTGTTTACGGCGGCACCATTTTACCCGGCGCGGAGCGACGCGATATTGTCTCTGTATTTGAAGCGGTAGGCGGACACGCAGCCGGCACTGTTTCTGATATCGAACTAAAAGAAGTAGAAGAAACGGCTATTCCAGGACCAGGTTCCTGTGGCGGCATGTATACGGCAAATACTATGGCCTCTTCAATCGAAGCGTTGGGCTTGTCTCTGCCTGGCAGTTCGGCGCAAAACGCCATTAGCCAGGAAAAGAAACAAGACAGCTACAACGCTGGAGCAGCGGTTAGAAATTTGATTAAGCTGGACATCAAACCTAGCGACATTTTGAGCAAGGAAGCTTTTGAAAATGCCATTACGGTAACCATTGCACTTGAGGGATCTACCAACGGCGTATTGCACTTACTGGCCATAGCTCACGCAGCCAATATACCGCTGACGCTTGAAGACTTTAGCCGCGTAGGTAAGCGCGTGCCGGTATTGGCCGACATGCGACCTGCCGGCCAATACGCCATGAGCGAGCTGATTGAAATTGGTGGCATACAGCCGCTGATGAAAATGCTCTTAGCCGAAGGCTTATTGCATGGCGATTGCTTAACCGTTACAGGCAAAACTCTGGCAGAAAATTTAGCTGATGTTGAAGATTACCCTGCGGACCAAAAAATCATTCGCCCAATGTCTGACCCAATTAAGAAAGACAGTCACCTTGTGATCTTACGCGGCAACTTAGCACCTGAAGGCGCGGTGGCAAAAATCACTGGCCACGAAGGTCTGAAATTCACTGGCAGCGCCCGCTGCTTCCACGGCGAAGAAGCGGCAATGGCCGCAATCATGGACGGCCAAGTACAAAAAGGCGACGTGGTTATTGTTCGTTATGAAGGGCCCAAAGGCGGTCCGGGCATGCGCGAAATGCTCAGCCCAACCAGTGCTATCAACGGACGCGGCATGTCCCAAGATGTGGCGCTACTCACCGACGGCAGGTTCTCTGGTGGTTCTCACGGTTTTGTCGTAGGACACGTAACACCGGAAGCGCACTTGGGCGGACCTATTGCATTGGTTGAAGACGGCGACACCATTACCATCGACGCGGAGACCGAAGAAGTTATCTTAGATGTCAGCGACGAAGTGCTGGCACAAAGACGTGCTCAATGGACAGCACCCAAGCCCTACACCGAACGCGGCACGCTGGCAAAATATGCCCAGCTGGTTAGCTCGGCAAGTGAAGGCGCGGTGACGGACAAATATCTGGGCTAGAATCTTAGATAAATGCCTTGGCCAGAAAATCTTGGAAAGAGCCTTGGCTAAGCACTCAGCGTATCAGGAAAAATAGTGTCAACTTGTGAACTATGCGCCAACCCGGCACAACACGTAGTGCCGGGGTATAAGTTAAAGGTATGCGAAGTGTGTTGGTCTGGTGCTGCCCAAGGATGGACTGCAAATTTGGAACCCATCCTTTTTGCGGCCTTAGCCGCCAGAGGCCTACTAATACCTGACCGAGGCGACAATGACTTGTTGCCTCGATCTTACGCCCCGCCTGACGACTTCAACATCTAGCGTCAGCCGTGCAAAAGAAGCGCTGAGCTTTAACGCGACAACCGCACTGCAATGGCATCTTGGCGACCATCTTCACCCATCAGAAAGCTGATAGCGTCGTTAGAGACACCATACTTCTCAGCCATCAGAGCATTTACCGCAGCAGCTTGAGAAGGATCTGACACCACACTGGGACTAAATCTATCGCCCTCTCTGGTGACATAAACGGCCTGACCCGCCTGCACGTTGCTCATTAATCTTTGGTACCAACCGGACTGATCATCGCCAGCCCGCAGCCACATGCTGCCGTCATGGTCCACTACCCAGAGCCGTGTGCTTTGTAATTCACCTTGATCATCCTGCGACTCAAGCACCACAACTTCGCCACTTTCTGACGCCAGCATAATCAAACCAAAATAGATAAAGGGTGCCAACACAACCATCAACAAAATTTTCTTTAGCACTGTAAGTTCTCCCGTTTCCTTGTATACCGATCATGCAGTAAAAACGTTGCACTGTACGGTTACTTTGTCGGAAAAATCAAAGGGGAAATTGTAGGCTTGCTGAAAAAAGGCGCTTGGAAACGAAGCAGGAGAAAGCAGTGAATGAGAAAGAAAAAGCTACAAAGAACGGACGAAAAAGCATGTGAGCTAGCAAGCGGATAAAAAGCAGGAAGAAAACAAAGGGGGATTCTCTCCTTCGCTAACCGTTCGCTTTCATTCGACGCGCTACTTTTATTTGCAGCGCTAGATAGAAGACTACTTAACCAATTGCTAATGCGCTAAACCGAAGTTTTCTCATGCACCATATCGACCAAGAACTTCACATTGTCTACCGGGGTCTCGGGAATAATGCCGTGGCCTAAATTGAATATGTGACCAGGGCGTCCTGCCACTTGATCTAATAGCCACTGAGTTTGCTGAGCAACCGCTGCCTGATCAGCGCACAAAACAATGGGGTCCAAGTTGCCTTGCACAGCGGTGCAACCTAATTGGTCCCAAGTAGGTACAAGTGGCGTGCGCCAATCAAAAGCCAACACATCAATGTCTAACTCAGCCACTGCCGGTAGCAAGTGATAATTACCCGTACCAAAGTAGATCACCGGCACTTCTTTACCAATTTTTTCTAACAGTGACTTTAAGTATGGTTCAACAAAAACCCGATAGTCTTGAATGGACAAATTACCCACCCAAGTATCAAACAATTGGACAGCTTCAACACCAGCACTGATTTGCAGCAACAAATAGCTGGCTAACTGATCTACTAATTTGGTGATGAGTTGGTGCCAAAGCTCTGGCGCTTCGTGCATCATTTTTTTCACGTGCACGTAATTACGCGAACCTTTGCCCTCAATTGCGTAAGAGGCCAGAGTAAATGGCGCGCCAGCAAATCCAATTAGAGCAATATCTTTGGGCAGATCAGCGTTGATGAATTTGACCGTATCCGCAATGTAAGGGGTTTGCTCAATAGCAGGCCCATTACGCAATGCGGCTATATCTTTAACACTACGGATAGGATTACTAAAAACCGGACCTTCGCCTGGTACGTAATTGAGCTCCATGCCCATAGGTTCCAAAATTGGCAGTAAGTCCGCAAACATGATTGCGGCGTCTACGCCTAAGATACGCTGAGCATCTAATGTGGCTTGGGCGGCTTTTTCTGGATTCTTAAAAAAATCTAAACTGGGAAGATTCCCTTTCACCTGATGGTACTCAGGCATATAGCGTCCAGCTTGGCGGTTCAGCCAAATAGGTGTGTGCGAGGTCGCTTCCCCTCGGCAAGCTTGCAAAAAAACCTTTGCAGATTTATCCATCAATTAGACCTTATAGTTTCTGTTGTTTGTCATTCATTATTTATTGTTGGTTATCTGATCATTTATCAAAACCCGATAACCACAAATTCTCTAATCCGCTAAAGATTGGCGACAAAGCAGCATTGTTTGAACGAATGTTATTGCCGATCAATGGTTAACGGACTTACCTCGGCATCATAGTCCACGCCGTCAATGCCAAAGCCAAAGATCTTCAAGAAATCTTCGCGGAAGCCAGCGAGATCACCTAATTCGGTTATGTTTTCCGTCGTCACCAATGGCCAGCGCTGTTTAACAATATCTTGCACAGACTCCGACAACTCCTGGTCATCTACGCGAATACGCCCAGCGTCATCTAAGCGCATGTCCGACCCATTCTTTAGCTGGGTAGCAAACAGGCGATGTATATGAGCAATACAATCTTCGTGTAGGCCCTGATCTTTCATGGCCTTAAAGAGCAGTGCGACGTAAAGGGGCACAACGGGAATTGCTGAACTGGCTTGGCTAACTATAGCTTTAAGCACCGCTACTCGAGCGTCCCCTCCAATACCTGCCAGCTTTTCATTGATCGACTGACGAGCTCTATCTAGGTCCAACTTTGCTTGGCCGAGCGTGCCTTCCCAATAAATGGGCCAGGTGAGTTCGCTGCCAATATAAGTATAGGCCACAGTCTTAGCCTGCGGCGCCAAAAGATCAGCATTGATTAAGGCCTGCATCCAAAATTCCCAATCTTCGCCACCCATTACCGTGACAGTATTTTCTGTTTCCTCTGGTGTGGCAGGCTCTAAGTTAACCTCTGACACTACGCCCTTTTCAACATGCACTGTCTTAATGCTGAGCACTTCACCCAGAGGCTTAATGCTGGACCGGTGCAACACACCAGACTTAGGGTGCTGACGAACAGGCGACGCTAGGCTGTAAACCACCAAATCTATTTTGCCCATATCGGCGCGAATGGTGTCTAGTACTTGGCTGCGCATCTCATCAGAAAATGCATCGCCATCCATTGTTTTGGCATATAAACCAGCAGCCTTAGCTTGCTGCTCGAAAGCTGCGTTGTTGTACCAGCCCTGAGAGCCCGTCTTAGTTTCACTGGGCGCTTTTTCAAAAGACACGCCCAGAGTATTAGCACCACAACCAAACCCGGCAACAATTCTGCTGGCTAGTCCATAACCACCAGAGCAGCCCAGAACCAAGACGTTTTTAAGCTCGCCCGTTGAGATATTGTCCAATTGGCTGACATAGTTCACTTGCTCGCCAACATGGGCGGCGCAACCTGTAGGGTGCGCGGTTGTGCAAATGAAACCGCGAATACGTGGCTTTACAATCATTCTATTTCCCTTGGTTTGAGTGCGTGGATGTTAAAGTTGCGGGCGCCATCATACCTGCTGCTACTGCCCAACGCATGGCGGCGTCTACATCTAATACCCTAGGGCCGTCACGTCTTACCGACACCACTGCGCGTTCGCCAGCATTAATCTTGTGGTCTCGATCACCATCTAATGCAACCACTCCCGGACCTTGCAAAACAACCTCTTCGGCAAAGTCCACCCGGTGAGTGGAAAGCACGTTGACCGTTTTATAAAATCCAGGAGAAAGCGGTGCTAAAACCTCTGAACCACCAGGCCCCATATCAACAACCAACCCAACATCGTCTTGAGCATAAACAGGATCAATGTACCCACCAATAGGCGACATACCGATGGCATTCGGTTCTGCCCTTGTTAGCACCATTCGGCTCAGCCGCTGGGCATCAAACGGCAGTAGATTACCCACACTGTCATTGAGCAAAAGTACCGCGTCGATCAGCCCCACATCTGCGCCCTGAGGCGTTATCAGGTGGAGTACTTTGACCGCTTGCTTTAGCTCGGTTGGGGCGTCATCAAAGCGGCCCAAACAATTTAAACCTGCAACCATACCGGCAATAGTAGGTTCCATAAGCGCCGGAAAGACATTGTTAGTGCCCGTGGAGATTGGAATAAGATCCATGTCTGAACAGGCTCTAACAATGGCGCGGTTAGTGCCGTCGCCGCCTAGCGACACCATAGTATTGCAGCCCTCGGCCTTAAAAAGTTTTACCGCCTCTTCAGTATCTTTGGCGGAATTAGTAATGGGCACATCAAGAATGTGCACCCGAGCTTTTAGCGGCATCAACTCGAGGGCTAGAGAGGCAATACGAAAAGGCTCGCGGGCAATGTATATGTCTGTGACCCCAGCGGCGTCTGCACCAGCAGCAACTCTGGCAACAATATCGCGCTTGGCTTCGTGGGTCATATTACTGGCACGGGCCGCTAGGCGTCTTACATCGCGCCCGGACATTGGGTTTACACAAAGCGCAAGTTTACCGTTAGCCATTAGCGTTGATAATTCTCAAAGGTATAGTCGCAGCTATGCCGTTCATCGGCATAACACTTCTTTTGCATAACCAATTCCCAAGCGGATAAATCTAGCTCGGGGAAAAACACATCGCCCTGAGGCTCTGCGTGCACCTGGGTAAGATATAGGCGGGTGGCCCGAGGCAACGCCAGTGCATAAATTTCGGCGCCACCGATAATCATTATTTCATCTACGCCGTCAATGAGGCCCTGACTTTCAGCAAGTTCTATACCTGAGTCTAGGTCAGCTACAACGTTCACACCTTCACGATGCCAGTTGGGGTCGCGGGTCATGACAATATTTGTGCGCCCCGGCAGAGCAGATTTCATGGACTCAAACGTTTTACGCCCCATCAACACGGGCTTACCCATGGTGGTATTCATAAAATGGCGCATATCGTCAGGTAGTCGCCAAGGCAAAGTGTTATCTCGGCCAATGACCCTATTTTCAGCCATGGCCCATACGAGTGAAATATGCATATCAGACCGCTATTGGTGCTTTGATGCCGGGGTGGCATTCGTAGTCGAGGAGTTCAAAATCTTCATACTTAAAACCAAATATATCTTTCACCTCTGGATTAATGCGCATTTTGGGCAGGGGAAGCGGCTCTCTAGCCAGCTGCCGATCCGTTTGCTCTAAGTGATTTGAGTAAAGGTGAGCGTCCCCAAGCGTGTGAACAAAGTCACCCACCTCTAAGTCACACACCTGAGCGATCATCATGGTCAACAGTGCATAAGAAGCAATGTTAAAGGGTACACCGAGAAAAATGTCTGCGCTGCGTTGGTACAACTGGCAGGACAACTTGCCATCTGCCACATAAAACTGAAATAGGGTGTGACAAGGTGGTAAAGCCATGTTGTTCACTTCAGCCACATTCCAGGCACTGACAATATGTCGACGGCTGTCCGGGTTATTGCGAATGCCCTCAACTAGCGCTTCAATTTGATCAATAGTTGAACCATCTGGACCAGGCCATGAACGCCATTGAGAACCATAAACAGGTCCCAACTCACCATGCTCATCAGCCCATTCATCCCAAATATGTACTTCGTGCTCGAGCAGATATTTGATATTGGTGGAGCCTGCCAAAAACCACAGTAGCTCGTGAATAATGCCTTTTAGGAAGACTTTTTTAGTGGTGACTAAGGGGAATCCATCCGCCAGCGGGTAGCGCATTTGATGACCAAAAACACTGTAGGTGCCGGTACCCGTGCGATCATCTTTAAATGTGCCGTTTGCCCGCACGTGGCGCATTAACTCTAAATACTGTCGCATACCTTACCGTTCATTCCATCTTTTTGACTAAGTTGTTGGTTGGCAGGTTTTCCTGCCTTTATGGGCTTAAGAACCCATTTTGCCTACTTTAAATCTATTCGTTTTTAGACCTTTTTCAGCCCTTCTTTCGCCGGTCATAGAATACCAGCCTTAACCCACGTCGGCGATGACCCATAACGGTTCAATCTAAGACAATGCTAATGAGCTTGGGAAGCACTTTTATCGGCCCTTCTACAATTAACTGTGCCAACTGTACTAGGCCATTGCGGCCAAATTTCGTTTTCGCGCCCAATGGATTAAAAGCACGCCCGCTACAATCATCGGCAGCGAGAGCAATTGCCCCATGCTGAAGGCGTCGAGCAACACAAAACCAATGTGCGAATCTGGCGAGCGGAAAAACTCGGTGATAAATCTAAACGAGCCATAACCCACAAGGAACAAGCCGGAGATTTGCCCCATAGGCCTAGGCTTAGTAGATACAAACCAGAGCAGGCAAAAGAGCAATAGTCCTTCGCTAAACGCTTGGTACAGTGAGGACGGATGCCGCGCGACACTCTCCCAAGACCCTAGGCATAAGGCGCTTAAGCCCCGCACCGCATCGCAATGAAAAACAATACCAAAGGCGCTGTCGGTAACCCTGCCCGGCAACTCCATATTAATGAAATTGCCCATACGACCCAAACCCAAGCCGATAGGGCATAAAGGCGCAATAAAGTCGGTAACTTGCAAAAAATGCCGATTAGTCTTCGAGGCAAAGAACATCAGCGCAACTAAGACACCCAAAAAGCCACCATGGAAGGACATGCCTCCTTCCCACACTCTAAATAGATAAAGCGGGTCGGCCAAAAAATTGCTGAAGTTGTAGAAAATAACGTAACCCACTCGACCACCGAGCACAGCGCCAAGGGCACCATAAAAAACCAGATCGGAAATCTGTTCACTGTCCCATCCACCTAGATCGATGCGGCTACGACGAGTACCCAGCCAGTAAACAGCCGCAAAGCCAAGCAAATACATAAGGCCATACCAACGCAGTGCGATGGGTCCTAAGGAGAAAATAATTGGATCGATAATGGGGTAATGCATATTGCTCCGAATCTCTCTTTGGCCATAGTGGAGGGCAGAATAACGCAAAGTGCTGCTATAGTTCGCCCTTTGGTCGTATTTATGTGCTTAATATTAGTGGGCTATCAGCCTGATTCAGACCGCCCACTAGTGGTTGCTGCGAACAGAGACGAGTTTCATCAACGCGCCAGTGCAGCCGCAGAATTTTGGCCACAATACCCGGAACTATTGGCGGGTAAAGACTTAGTGGCCGGCGGCACTTGGCTGGGCTGCACTCGATCAGGCAAGTTCGCGGGCCTAACCAACTTTAACCAAGGCGGCGAAGCACCTACAGCAAGATCTCGCGGCAGTTTGGTACATGACTTTTTAGTCGGCGACATCAGCGCCCTTGAATACGCCCAAGGGTTACCCGGCGACGAATACGCTGGCTACAACCTATTTTTATTCGACGGCAGCGAACTGGTTTATACCTCTAACATTGAAGTAGCAGGTTGCGATTCTACCCAAATATTGTCCCCCGGTTACTACGCCTTGAGCAACGCGGAGCTCGGCGCAACTTGGCCAAAATGCGTTACGGGTTCGCAAAATCTCGAAGCAACCGTAGAGCGGGGTTTCGACCCTGAAGATCTATTAGCCATGTTGAATAACCGCCAGCAACCAGATGACGCATCACTGCCCCAACGTGGGCACCCTATAGAACAGGAGCGCAGATTAGCGCCCTGTTTTATTGTTGGCGACGAGTACGGTACCCGAGCGTGCACTGCATTTATTTTGCAGCGAGATCAACTGACCTTCGCAGAGCAAAGTTACGCAGCAGGGGGAGTAGCAACAGGTTTGATACGTTTTGAGCTCGAACGATAAACGATAAACGATAAACGATAAACGATAAACGATAAACGATAATAGACGCGCCAAAGAGTCATAAACAAATTCGCCTCACAAGGAGAACACAATGGATACTTCGTTGAACGGACGGGTAGCACTAATTACTGGTGGCAGCAAAGGCCTTGGGCTGGCAATGGCCAAAGCCTATTACCTGGCTGGCGCGAAGGTCGCCATCTTGGCAAGAGACACAGAGGCCCTAAGTACGGCTGAAGCTGAAATACAGGCTTTGTCAGTGCCTGATGATGCCGAAGCAAAATGTGCTGTCGCTAGTTTTGTCTGTGACGTCACAGATCCGCACGCAATCATTGCAACTCACAAGGCAGTCGTGGAAAAACTTGGCTGTATCGACATTCTGGTAAACAACGCCGGACAATCGGCGGCAAAACCGTTCACCAAAATCACTGACGACGAATGGCAAGCGGACCTTGATCTGAAACTTATGGCTGCAGTAAGGCTCACCCGACTGGTGTGGCCAAATATGGCAGAGCAGAAATGGGGCCGAGTGATCAACCTTCTCAATGTCTACGCCAAGCTACCTGATGCAGGCACAGCACCGACCTCAATTTCTCGAGCAGCCGGCATGGCGCTAACAAAAGTTTTGAGCGCCGAAGGCGCGGCAGACAACATTCTCGTTAATGCAATGTTGATTGGCTTTATTGAAAGCGATCAAATCCGCCGCCGTCATGAAGCCAGCGACAGTAACGTGAGCCTAGAAGATTTCATTGCGAAAGCGGGCAAGAGTTTGCCTATGGGCAGAATGGGTAAGGCAGAAGAAGCTGCGGACCTTGCACTATTCTTGGCCAGCGATCGCGCATCCTACATTACCGGGTGCGCCATCAATATGGATGGTGGGTTGTCTAAAGCGTTGTAGAGTTAACTTGCGACTAGGGCAGCATATCTAAGATTAGGGTTGTAGAAAGTTTTATGTGCTCGATACAATCTTTATTTTCGACATTAATTGCGGCTGCGTCGTTCTAGCATTACCTACCTATCATCGGAAAGTATTCACCCAGGCAGGCCTCCTCCATTAGTGTAATCTCGCTCAACTAAAACCGGAGGGTGTCTAATGTTTGAATTTCACGAAGCTGCGCGCCTGTGGGTCTTTCTTAGTACTTTTTCGCTATTCGCTTTAATCGAATATTTTCTTCCAAAGAGAACCGCGCGCCGGTTGACCCAACGCCGTTGGGTAACCAACATTAGTCTTGGAATTATTGACGCCTTCATGGTCCGCTTACTGCTACCGGGAATAACCATAGCGGCCGCGGTCTTGGCCGAGAATCTCAAGTTCGGTCTTTTTCACTGGACCATAATGCCACTTTGGATTGTCCTACCGCTCTCAATCATGATGTTTGATTGGGCTATTTGGCTTCAACACCTCATCACCCATAAAGTTCATTTTCTTTGGCGTCTGCATAGAGTTCATCACAGCGACATAGACTTTGACGTAACTACTGGCATTAGATTTCACCCGTTGGAAATTTTGCTCTCACTGATTTATAAAGCCGCTTTTATTCTTCTATTGGGGCTGCCAGCGTGGATAGTTTTTGTCTGCGAGGTAATACTCAATGCTATGGCTGTTTTTAGTCACGCCAATTTGCGCATCATTCCAGGGGTGGAGCGAATTCTTCGGGTTCTAATTGTCACCCCAGACATGCACCGAATACATCATTCAATTCAGCCTCATGAGACGGACTCTAACTACGGGAACTTTCTCTCCATCTGGGATAGGTTGTTCAACACTTACCGCCCAGAGCCATTAGGGGGACAACAACAAATGGAAATTGGCTTGGAGTATTCACAGAATGAAAAGCCGACTCAGTTACCTTGGTCGCTACTTAATCCATTTTTACGCCAATAACTGAGGCTGTTTGATAGCCATTTAGCCCGCGCCGCGGGTTACAAGCTGTCTAGATTTCTTCGTTCGCACGACCTTACCAAGACCTGCGTTGACTAATTGTTTTTGTACATAGTCTTCCACTTCTTCAGCGGTATCCATGCGCAGTACTCGCGCCAAAATACGACGAGCATCGCTGCGCTTGATGTTACGAATCACCCACTTCACTTTTGGCAAGTGTGTGGCGTTCATGGAAAGCACATGATAGCCCATAGCCATAAGCAACACTGCGCCTATTGGTGTGCCGGCTAATTCGCCACAGATACCTAGCGGTTTTTCTTCGGCGTGCACAGCTCTGGCGACTTCTCGCAAAGCGCTCAGAACAGCGGGATGAACTTCTTTATACAGATCAGCAACACGCGGATTATTGCGATCTACTGCCAACATATACTGCGTTAAGTCGTTGGAACCCACTGCAATAAAGTCCGCTTCCTTCGCAAGCAAGCGAGCCTGATAAACCGCAGCGGGCACTTCAATTAGCACGCCAACTTGTGGAGTTTTGACTCTAATGCCCTCTTCAATCACTTCTGTGTAGGCTTGGTTAATGAGAATCTTTGCAGAGCGTAGCTCTGACAAACTCGAAATCATTGGCAGCATAATGCGTAGGTCACCTAGCAAGCCAGCGTTGGCTTTTATCATGGCGCGAATTTGCACAAGGAAAATTTCCGGGTGGTCTAACGTGACGCGAATACCACGCCAACCAAGGAATGGGTTTTCCTCATGAATTGGGAAATAGGACAGCGCTTTATCACCGCCAATGTCTAGCGTGCGCATGGTCACAGGACGCGGCTCAAAAGCCTCCATGTGTTCTCTATATAACGCACGCTGCTCTGCTTCGGTTGGAAACCTGTCTTGAGACATAAATGGTATTTCTGTGCGGAACAGTCCAATACCTTCGGCGCCACGGTCTAACGACCTGGTAATGTCGCCGCTCAAACCAATATTCACCCACAACTGCACTCGCCAGCCGTCTTGAGTGATACAGGGCAATTCTTTGAGTTCAAAGAGCTCCTCGTCAAACATGCGCTCTTGATCAATAAGCGATTCGCTTTCTTCAAGACGTTGCTGGCTTGGATTGGTGAATATTTCTCCGTAATGGCCGTCGACAATAAGCTTAACGCCTTCTAGGTCATACGCTGGAATATCCACCGCACCCATAACTGCTGGGATACCCATAGCCCGCGCCAAAATGGCAACATGAGAGTTACCAGAACCTTGAACAGAAATAACCCCACACAAACGATCCGCTGGAATGTTCGCCAGCATAGAAGGCGTTACCTCTTCGCCCACAAGTACGGTGTTCTTTGGAAACTGGGTTTTCTTTTCGCGGATACGCTGAAGATAGGCCAGCACTCTGACACCTAGGTCTTTAACGTCGCTACCCCGTTCGCGCAGGTAGGGGTCTTCCATCATATCGAAGCGATTAACGTGCTCACGAATAACCAATTTTAAAGCGCCCTGGGCCCATTGGCCTAAGCGCACTTTTGCTCTTATGTCCCCAGCCAAGGCGTTGTCATCCAACATATGTAGGTAGGCGTCAAACAATGCTAATTCTTCCTGAGGCAAACTCACCTGAAAGTCTTGGATGATGCTGCGAATATCGTTGCGCACAGCTTCCAATGCTCGGTCTAGCAGGGTCAGTTCAACCGTAATATCTGTAGCGGGTCGCAATGGCACTGCATCAAGATCAGCTACCGGATGAACAACAACGCCATTGCCAATACCAATGCCGGGCGCACCCGGAAAGCCGCGGAAACTTCCATCATCGATAATGTCACGCTGCACACCACTGAGATAATGACTGCCAATTGCTTCAGCATGCGCCACCACTGTGGCCAGCTGAGCTGAAAGCGTAACTAGAAAGGCTTCTTCAAATTCGTCAAAACGACGAGGATCACGTTGCTGCACAACGAGAACACCAAGGACTCGCCCTTGATGCATAATGGGCACACCCAAAAATGAGTTGAACGGCTCTTCACCAATCTCGGGTACGTAATGGAAACTTCGGTGACTAGGCGCTGCATCTAAATTGAGAGGTTCCGCCCGAGTTCCCACTAAGCCGACCAAACCCTGAGACCTAGACAGTACGGTCTGACCAATTTGGTCTTGGTTCAGACCTTCAGTGGCGGCTAAAACATAGCCTCCTCGGTCTGCGTTAACTAGATATATGGAGCACACTTCGGTGCCCAAGGCGCTGCGCACGCTGGAAACCAATAATTGTACGGATGCTGCAAAGTTACTTTCTTGGGTAACGTCCTGAACAATTTTTCGCAGCGTAGCCAACACGACTTATTGATTCCCCGGTAAGTACTGAGCGAGTTCAAGAAGGGCGGTGCGATAGACTTCCTGTTTAAACTCCACTACTTGGGTGATGGGATAGTAGTAACTGACCCACTGAAAATCATCGAACTCCGGTTTGTCTGTGATATCCATTTGCACTGCGGCTTCATTCTCGAGCATTTCTAGTAAAAACCATTTTTGCTTTTGCCCAACAAAGCCTGGGGTCGAGTTATTGCGGCGCATGTGCAATGGCAAATCATACTTCAACCAGCCATTGGTCTGGCCGAGTATTTTTACTGCGCTTTCTTCAACACCGATTTCTTCATGTAGTTCGCGCATAACCGCAGCTTCTGGTGTTTCGCCATCGTTAATGCCGCCTTGAGGAAATTGCCATGCGTCATGACCGCCAATGCGACGAGCCCAAAACACTTTGTCTGTAGATACCTCACCCTTACCAATGGTGGCGTTTTCTACCGCGCCTACATCAGCAGTCTGCATCTTAAACAGATTGGGTTGAACAAGTACGATGCCTACATTAGGCCTGTATCCTTCCTGATCTAACATCAATTGCCTCGTGAAGCGGTCATAGGAATTACCACACCATACCCTAAAATATGGAACAGAAATGTCAAAGGGTGAATATTGAAAACAAAATCTAGCTGTACTGAATATCGGCGCCTTGATGTTGAAAATCTACACCTGACAACCGCGCTCAATAACCATAGCGGGTAGCTATACCAGACAACTACGCCGCACACCGATTGCAACTCTGTCACTTATATTTGGCCGGTTTGAGCAAAAGCCACCAAATCTGCGATCTATTCGACCCTTGCACAGAAAATCATGCGAAAATTCTCTTTTCAGTTGAATTTTTAATCTATGCCTAACCATCTCAGTGGCGAAACCAGCCTCTACCTACTAGACCATCAATCTCAACCCGTTAACTGGTATCCATGGGGCGAGGACGCTTTAGCTGCCGCCAAAGCACAAAATAAACCGATTTTGCTTTCCATTGGCTACGCTACTAATCCATGGTGCG
>CAJXUL010000059.1 GCA_913060615.1 uncultured Gammaproteobacteria bacterium
TGTCAGATAATATTCAACTGTCCGCGGAACTTCGAACAGACATAGGGAAAGGTGCGAGCCGCCGTCTACGTCGTTTGGAAGATAAAGTTCCCGGTATAATCTACGGTGAGGACAAAGATCCTCAAATGCTTACGCTTTCGGCTAACGAAATGGGTAAAGCCATGCAGCAAGAGGCTTTTTACTCGCAAATTATCGATCTCAGCATAGACGGTAAAAAAGAGCAGGCGGTTGTACGTGACTTACAGCGTAATCCAGCCAATGAACGTCTACTGCATATCGACTTTTTGCGCATTAGCGCTAACAAGACTATTAACGTAAGTGTTCCACTGCACTTCCTTAATGAAGAAGCATGTATTGGTGTGAAGATCGAAGGTGGAACGCTTACGCATAACATGACCGAAGTGGAAATCACTTGTTTGCCAGCAGCGCTGCCAGAATATATCGAAGTAGATATGGCAGAGGTCGCTGCCGGTGTTTCTATCCACCTCAGCGAACTGATCATTCCTGAAGGCGTTGCTATCGCGGCACTCGCCTTTGGCGAAGATCGTGACATTCCAGTGGCCAGTGTTACCGCACGTCGTGGTACTGGTGAAGATGAAGAAATCAGTGACGGACCAGCTGTACCACCAGCATCTGCTGATGATGAAGGCGGTGAGGGTTAACTACCCGTTCGTCCCAGTTAAGACTTTCAGCAATTCGCACAATTTCATTAGCGCGAGTTGCTGCAAAGTCTGCTGTGCTTTGCCTCCAGCTATATATTTTCCTCTGCTGCTACCAGCAAAAATTTCCAACCTGATGACTGTGGGTCGTGCAAATTGACCGCCATAAAGCTCATCGTAGGCCTGGGTAACCCCGGTGCTCAATACGAAAAAACTCGCCACAACGTGGGCGCAGTTTGGGTTAGAGAACTCGCTCACCGTTTTAATATACCGCTTGCTCAAGACACCAAGTTCAAAGGCGAAATAGGCCGTGGGGTTATTGCCGGTGTAGATCTCAGGTTATTGATTCCAAGTACCTTTATGAATTTGAGTGGCGACTCTAGTGGCGCGGTGGCGCGTTTTTATAAGATCGAGCCGGAAGAAATATTGGTCGCATACGACGAAGTTGCCTTTGAACCCGGCGTAGTGAAGATCAAGAGTGGTGGTGGCGACAACGGTCATAACGGGGTTAAGAGTGTGCGCGCTGGTTGCGCCAACCAAGATCAGTTTCATAGATTACGTATTGGGGTAGGTCACCCCGGCTCTAAAGACAAAGTAAACGCTTACCTCACCCAGCAAACACCTCAACAAAGCGAGCGCGAATTAACCGCAGCATCAGGGCATTTTGCTGAGGCATTGCTTGCAGATATGGTTAATGGCAATTGGCAAAGCGCCATGACCGCACTACATTCGCCGCCGTTGTCAGAAAAAGAGTTACAAGAAAAAGCAGAAAAGAAAGCCCAGCTCAAAAGCAAAAGAGAAGCAGCGCAAAAGATAGAACAGGCTGCCATCGAGGTGGCTAAAGACGCCGCAAAAAATGCGGGCCAAGATGTAGACAAAAATGCGGATAAAGAGCCTGCAAATAGCGCTAATGACGCCAATCAGCACGGTTAACCGGGCATTTTTAAAAGATGAAACGCCCCGACATTAGGTTTTTAATGCCGGCAAGTTTTAAAATGTATTAGTCAGAATTTCTCTAGGAGAATAATAGTGGGATTTAATTGCGGCATAGTAGGTCTACCCAACGTAGGCAAATCAACCCTTTTTAATGCGTTAACCAAAGCGGGTATTGATGCAGAGAACTTTCCGTTCTGCACAATTGATCCCAACACCGGCGTTGTACCCGTGCCAGACCCACGTCTGTTGCAGTTGGCAGAAATTGTAAAGCCAAAGAAAATTATTCCAACCAGCATGGAGTTTGTAGACATTGCAGGCTTGGTTGCAGGTGCGTCTCAAGGCGAAGGCCTGGGCAATCAATTTTTAGCCCACGTTCGTGAAACTCAAGCACTGGCCCACGTGGTTCGATGCTTCGAAGACGACAACGTAGTGCACGTTTCAGGCAAAGTCTCGCCCGCAGATGATATTGAAATCATTAACACTGAATTGGCCCTAGCAGATCTGGATACCATGGAAAAAGTGCATGACAGAGTCAGTCGTGTTGCTAGCTCCGGAGACAAAGAGGCTAAGGCCTCTCTGCTGCTGTTAGACAAGGTTAAAGTCGCTTTAGAAGCAGGAGATCCAGTGCGCTCGGTAGAGTTCACAGAAGAGGAACACGCGGCCCTGCACGAATTCCACTTCATTACCGCTAAGCCCATTTTATATATTGCCAACGTTGCCGAAGATGGCCTAGAAAATAATCCATTGGTTGAGGTGGTGCGAGGCATTGCAGCCACTGAGGGCGCAGAAGTAGTGGTGGTGAGCAATAAAATTGAATCAGATATTGCGGAACTAGAAGACGAAGAACGCGCTGAATTTCTACAAGAGTTAGGCCTTTCTGAGCCGGGTCTAAATAGAGTGATACGCGCAGGCTACAAGTTGCTTGGGCTGCACCAGTACTTTACCGCAGGGCCCCAAGAAGTACGCTCATGGACAGTGCCCATCGGTGCCAAAGCACCTCAAGCAGCGGGTGTGATCCACACGGATTTCGAGAAAGGCTTTATTCGCGCAGAATGCATAGCGTTTGAGGATTTCGTCACCTTAGGTGGAGAGTCCGGTGCCAAAGATGCAGGCCGTTGGCGGCTAGAAGGCAAAGAGTACGTATTGTCAGACGGCGACGTACTCCACTTCCGCTTCAACGTATAACGCAGAAAAAGCGCCATACAAATTCTGGCTCGCAAGCGATCGCTTGTGAGCCAGCCGACTTTTAGACTCGTAGTTGTTGGCTGAAGTTCTGCCAGCAGGAATCACTTGGCCCCTCAATCCTTATCCCCAGCTATATGCAGTATCCTAACCATGTACTGACCCATATCGATGCGGCAGATACACCGCAGAAATTTTAGGCATGTAATAACAGTTGTTGGCTACAACGGCCGCGCTAGCACCGCCGACAATATGCTGGCAACGGACTTCGCGTTCCCTCAAAATGTATGGGTATAACTCCCATTATTTTCACATCACTATGCTCTAGCTGCTGCGCTTAAAGTTGTCGCAGGCCTATAAGTAGGAAAATCCCCGTGGTTAGTTTCTCCAACCGGATGCCGTCTGGCGTAAAAAGCATTCCAATTGTCTGAATCCTAGTGAGTGCAAAACGCATCCATAGTTCTCTGTTAGCTTAGAGGACTAACGCACACCGGTGCGAATATTATTACGCATGCGCACTTTGTTTTGAATAATGTTCAACAAAACCGCGGGTCTAGTGATGACTACTTAGATTAGAGAAAGCAACTAAATGCGCATGCGCAATATACAAATGTTAAGGATCTCGCTGTTAGTCAAGAATAGTTATCTCAAATAGGATTTTTATGAGCATTTTGTTATCAACGATGATTGAAGGAGTTGACCCATCCAACACAGTGTTATTTTTTGGGTCCGGTTCATCAGTGCCGTCTGGCGCCCCAAGCGTAGCAAAAATTATTGAGCGCGTTGGACGTGAGTTTAATATAGATACGGAAGGGTTTTCACTAACAGAAGTTACAAGTATAGCGGAAGTCAAAAAATCCAGAAGCGAATTGGTGGGCTGTCTTCGGTCAATGTTCAACAAAATACATGTAACCGGCGCATTACTAAATTTACCTCTTTATAGTTGGAAAAATATCTATACTACTAATTATGACAAGCTTGTCGAGCAGTCGTATGAAAAGAAGAATAAGCCATTATCAGTAGTTTCTTCAAACTATGATTTTAGAGAACAAAAATATCCTGAGGCAGCCAAACTCTATAAGCTTCATGGTTGCATTGATAAAGATATTTCAGACGGAAATCAAAGTAGAATAATCATATCTGAGGCAGATTATGATAACACTTCGGAATATCGGGAGTATTTATGGGACGCATTCAAACACGACCTTAATAGCAGTAATATAGTTATCATTGGATATTCCCTGGCTGATCCGCATATTAAAGAGATAGTAGATAGGGCAATTTCCATTAACAACAAATCACACTCGCCAGCTACTATTAATTTGGTTCTTTATACCAAGGATGAAAGTAGAGCTCTGTTGTTGGAGCGACGGGGGGGTGAAGGTTTCCTTTGGTAGTGTGGATGACTTTTTTATCGAACTGCAAAAGAAAAATGTACTCAGCTCAATAGTTTATACATCTACTGGAGACCCTCTAGACAATCATGCTGCTTTGCAGCCAGTAACGTTGAATATTGATGACGAATTAAAAAATGTAGACAAAAATGTTAGTGCAATGTTTCAAGGTTGGCCTGCTACATACTCAGACATCAAGGCGCAGCTAACATTTGATAGAACAGTTATAAAAGAATTGGAGTCCACTATAAATGATGAAGCCAAGCTAAGCGCATACTTATTGGGTGCAAGTGGAATGGGAAAAAGTACCTCGGCAAGAAAGGTTGTACTTAGGTTGAGAGATAGTGGCTATCATTGTTGGGAGCATAAAGGAATCCATAAGCTGCTTTTTGAGGAATGGCGTTCAGTTGCAAAAGACTTAAAAAACAGAAAGGAAAAGGGAATCCTGTTCGTCGATGATGCACACAATCATTTGTTTGAGATCAACAACCTGATCGATTTACTTTCAACTGATGACAACTTTCATTTAAAGTTTATCCTTACATCAACGAGAAATCATTGGTATCCAAGAATAAAAACACCAAATATTTTCTCGAAAGGTAAAGAATTCATCCTAAATAAGTTAGATGAAACTGAGGTTGAAGGACTGCTCTCCTTAGTTGAGACCCATGCAGATTTACAGCCATTGATTGAGAGTAGCTTTTCTGGGTTTTCGCGCTCCGAAAGAAAGAGAAGATTGGTGGCTAAGTGTGAGTCTGATACTTTTGTATGTTTAAAAAATATATTTGCTTCAGAGCAATTTGACGATATTGTTCTAAGAGAATATGCAGAGCTAGATGACAACTTACAGAATATCTACAAACTGGTTTCCGCAATGGAGAGTGCAGGAGTAAATGTTCATAGACAGCTCGTAATTCGACTTCTTGGTATTACACCTGAAGCAGTATCGGCTTCCCTTATAAATTTGGTGGACATCATTCACGAATACACGATAAGCGATCGAGAAGGTATTTATGGATGGCGAGGACGACACCCCGTTATCACAGGTATTGTCGCCAAATACAAGATGGTAGACGAGAAAGAGTATTACAAATTATTTGAAATGGTTATTGATAATATAATACCGACCTATGATGTAGAGATTAGAACTATCAAACAATTATGTTCGTTTGATGATGGAATAAGTAGGTTTCCAGATAAGCATCTTCGCAACAAACTATTACGAAAAATGATTTCAAAAGCCCCCGGCGAAAGGGTTCCACGTCATAGGCTAATTCGTTATTTGATCGATGTAAACGAATTGGAAAAAGCCGAGACAGAAATTAGACTTTTTGAGAATGATTTCAAAACTGATGGGCCATTAGAGAGGTTTAAAATTGTTCTCTTGTTGGTTCGCGCATCTAGTGCTAAGGGAATATTAGGTGAAGATCGTATGGCTATCTTGGAGATGGCAAGAGATAAAGCAATCAGGGCCGTGGATCGATACAAAAACAATAAGAATATTCTTAAAACATATTGCGATGTTGGCTTAGAAATATTTAAGAGAGCAGCAGACCCGACTGTTTTTGAAGATGCTTCTCTGAAGTTGCGAGAGGCTGAGGCTCGATTAGGAGATCCTGATATCACAAACTCTCTAATAATGTTTGAGAGGCAATACTCTCAAATTCAATCTCAATCGGCTGAAGAAGACCAGCCTTAACAAAGCGTTGCACCGGACAAGCCGGTGAACGCGACGTTATGCAAGACGCTCGACCTTCATCAGATGCAACAATGTAGCTACGCTGGAAACTAAATGGCCCTTCTCAACGACATACTGAATTGGACTGAATCTCTTACAACATGGCAAAGGGATGCATGTCGTCGCCTGTTCCAAAAAGAAGCTGAACTAGACGAAGCCGATTACTCTGAACTCTACAGTCTCCTCAAGACTGAGAACGGAATACAGATTGATGATGCCCCTGTTCCAGTCCCACTGACCGGTGATCATCTTCCTGCCGAGGTAGCCTCCGGTGACACTGTTACTCTTGTCGCTTTACGGGACTTGAAAAACGTCAATCAGATCCCGAGTGATCGCGCCCTAAATTTCTCAGAAGCAGGGATGACGGTTATCTATGGGGGGAATGGATCTGGCAAGTCAGGCTATGCACGCGTTATGAAGAGAGCCTGCCGGGCTAGAGGTCAATCGGAGCTGATCCATCCCAATGCACATGATCCCGCTGCAGCCGCGAAAGAACCGACGGCAAAGTTTGAAATAATAATTTCTGGCACCTCAGAAGAGGTTGCATGGACACGCGACTCAACACCGCCGGAACGCCTCTCCTCAATTTCCGTTTTCGATTCAAAGTGCGCTCGCTCATATGTCACAGAGGAGCAGGATGTCGCCTATCTCCCCTACGGCCTTGATATTGTTGAAAACCTCGCAAATCAAGTTTTCCCGAGACTTTCTGAGATGCTTGAATCAGAGGTCGAGGGAATAGATGTCAGCAAACTTCGTTTCGAGCACCTTCTTGGTGAAACTGAAGTAGGCAAAGTAGCTGAAGATCTTTCTGTCAAATCAGACGCTGACGAAATTACTTTGCTCGGAACTTTCAGTGCAGAGGACGCACAGCGGCTAGCGGAACTCGAATCAGCTCTCAAGGAAGGCAATCCTCTGGCTAAAGCTGACGAGGCTCGACTTTCAGGCATGCGTTTGAAGGCTTACTCAGCGAAACTAACTAAACCTCTAAACTGGGTCAGTCCAGAAGCAGCTGAAAAACTTCAGAAACTCGACGAAGAAAAGACTATCGCAGAGGAAGCAGAGAAGAAAGCTGCAGATGTCTTACGTGCTGGGGAGGAGTTGCTACCTGGAACTGGAGACCAAGAATGGAAGCTGCTCTTTGAAGCAGCCAGACGCTACTCAACCGAAGCCGCGTATCCGGGAGAGGCGTTTCCATCTTCTGCCGAGGGAAAGGACTGCCCATTATGCCAAGAAAAGCTGCCTGAAAGTGGGTCTAAACGCCTCAAGAGATTTAACGAGTATATCCAGAATGATGTCGCGACAACTGCTGATGCGGCACGCAAAAAGGTCGAGACAGCAAGGAGCAAGATTGAAACGGCAGAACTTCAAATCACTCCAGATGAAGCTCTAAGCGATGAACTAAAAATGTTAGATGGATCAGTTCTTCAATCAATCAGTGATTTTCAAACTTCCATTGATTTACGGCGGGATTCGATGCTTGAGCGCCTCGGAACATCTAAATGGGTTGAGATCCCTGTTTTGATTGAATCCCCAAAGAGCCTAGTTAGGCAGCTTGCCGCGCAGCAACTGCAGGTATTTCGTACGCTGGTCAAAGCAGCGGACGAAGATAAGCGCATAAAGCTCGAGAAAGAACACCGCGAACTTTTGGCGAGGCAAAGTCTATCCAAGTGCTTAAAGGCCGTACTTGAATTGCTTGATCGCATGAAGACAAAGGCGGCACTTGAAAGGTGTAGGCCCTTTATCAAAACTCGTCCGATTTCTGACAAGTCGAAGGAGTTTTCCACCGTTGCTGTAACTGATGAACTCAGGAATGCCCTCGACAAAGAGTTCAAAGCACTAGGCATCGGTCACATCAAGACGAAGCTGAAGGAAAAAAGCATCCGAGGCAAGATGTTTCACCAACTATTGCTCGACCTGCCAATTGCAAACAAGATCGAAGAAATTTTGAGCGAAGGTGAGCAGCGCGCTATTGCACTGGGTTCATTTTTTGCCGAATTAGCCCTCGCTAATCACTCGTGCGGAATTGTCTTCGATGATCCTGTATCGTCTTTAGATCATTGGCGTCGCCTTAATGTGGCACGCAGGTTGGTAGAGGAAGCGAAGAGTCGGCAAGTCATCGTGTTCACTCATGACACTTCGTTTCTTGGTCAATTATGCGACGAAATTGAAGCTGAGGACATTCCGAGTTCAAAATCGTTTTTGGAATGGCGTGGCGGCTTACCAGGTAGCGTAAACGATGGTCTTCCTTGGGATCACCAAAGCTACAAAGCGCGAATCAACGCTCTCGAACAAGCGCAGAACAAGTTAGCTAAGGCTTGGCCAGCGTATCCGGGTGAAGCCGAGATTAGCGCAATAAGACATGAGTACGACCGTTTACGAGCTACGCTCGAACGGGTCATTCAGGATGTTGTTTTTAATGGTGTTGTAAAGCGGTATCGAGACTGGATACGAGTTGACTTTCTTGAAGATGTTGTAGGCTTTGATCGTCCTGAGTATGAAGCGATCGAGCAGCTACACAAGCGAAGCTGTGATGTAGTAACTGCACACGATCCTGCATCAGCGAAGGCCGCAGCTGTTCCAACGGCGACAGATCTCGGAAATGATATATGTGCTTTGAAGACTATTGTTGAAACTATTAAAAACCGTAGAAAGGCTGCAAAAGTAGCGTCTTAGCAAAGCAATGCATAACAAGGCTCTGCTGTCGGACAATTTGTTACGCTGCGCTTCATCTCTGCCGGTGAGCACTGCGTTAAGCTCTCCGTGAGCAACCTATCTACAAAGTATCAAACTCTATTAGCACTGTAATTGGCGGTGCAATCCCCCAGCCCCTTTTTATAACAACGCTCTGACCTTGGCCTGCTCAAATTTCAGGCAAAAAAAACGGCATTTGGGTAAACCCGAATGCCGTTCTTATTAAGCGGTTAAGCTGCCGTTATTATTTGGCTGCTTTACGCTCCTTCACTTCTTGTACTACCTGGTCTGCCACATTAGATGGGCAAGGTGCGTAGTGTGAGAACTCCATAGAGAACTGACCACGACCAGAAGTCATTGTGCGCAAGTCGCCGATATAACCGAACATTTCGGATAATGGGCAGTCTGCTTTCACACGTACGCCGGTAATGCCCGCTTCTTGAGACTTGATCATGCCGCGTCGACGGTTCAAGTCGCCAATTACGTCACCTACGTGATCGTCTGGGGTAAATACGTCTACCTTCATCACTGGCTCTAACAACTGTGGAACAGCTTTAGGAATTGACTGTCTGTAGGCTGCTTTAGCGGCTAATTCATATGCAATTGCAGATGAGTCAACAGCGTGGAAGCTACCATCGGTCAATATAACTTTAACGTCTAACAGTGGGTAGCCGGCTAAAGTACCTTCATCCATTGAAACTCTGAACGCCTTCTCAACAGCAGGCCAGAATTCACGAGGTACGTTACCGCCAGTTACCTTAGATTCGAACTCGTAACCACTGCCCACTTCGCCTGGCTCAATGGTGTAGTCAATTTTAGCGAACTGACCAGAACCACCCGTTTGCTTCTTGTGGGTATAAGTGTCTTCAATACGCTTGGTAATGGTTTCTCGATAAGCAACCTGTGGCTTACCTACATCAACATCAATACCGTGAGTACGTCTGAGGATGTCGACCTTAATGTCTAGGTGCAATTCACCCATACCGCGCATGATGGTTTCACCAGATTCTTCGTCTGTTTCAACGTAGAAAGAAGGATCTTCTGCAATCATCTTAGACAGAGCAATACCCATTTTTTCAGCGCCCGCTTTGTCGCGTGGCGAAATAGCAACTGAGATCACTGGATCTGGGAAGACCATAGGTTCTAGTGTTGCTGGGTTAACTGGGTCACATAAGGTGTGGCCAGTTTGCGTGTTCTTCATGCCTAGTAGCGCAACAATATCGCCTGCTTGTGCAATGTCTAACTCTTCTCTTGTGTCAGCGTGCATTTCTACGATTCGGCCAATACGCTCGCTCTTACCTGTGAAGGTGTTTAGAACGGTGTCGCCCTTTTTCAAACTACCTGAGTAGATACGCGTAAAAGTTAGTGCGCCGTAACGGTCATCCATAATTTTGAATGCAAGTGCGCGTAGCGGGCCGTTGGCATCAACAATGGCGAAGCTGCCTGTTTCGTTACCTTCCAAGTCAACTTCTGGCTGAGGCTCGACTTCCATTGGGTTAGGTAGATAATCTACAACCGCATTAAGCACGTTTTGCACGCCTTTGTTCTTAAACGCAGAACCACAAAATGTTGGGAAGAAATCTAGCGCAATGGTGCCCTTACGGATGCAGCGCTTCAGATCATCAATAGAAGGCTCTTTACCGTCTAAGTAAGCTTCCATTAAGTCATCGTCTTGCTCTAGCGCAGTTTCTACCAATGCTTCACGGTATTCTGCTGCCTTTTCTTTAAGGTCCTCAGGAATATCAGTAATCTCGTAAGCTTCTGGATCGTTAGAGTCGTCCCAGATCCAAGCTTTTTCGGTCATTAAATCCACAAGGCCGCAGAAGCCGTCTTCTTCGCCAATAGGTAGGGCCATAACCAACGCGTTGGCACCCAGTACCTTACGCACTTGATCTACAACTCTGTAGAAGTCTGCGCCAAGGCGGTCTAGTTTGTTAACGAAGATCAGTCGTGCAACTTCAGATTCGTTTGCATAACGCCAGTTGGTTTCGGATTGTGGTTCAACACCACCAGATCCGCAAAAAACACCAACGCCGCCATCGAGTACTTTCAGTGAACGGTAAACTTCAATGGTGAAGTCAACGTGTCCAGGTGTGTCGATGATGTTGAGTCTGTGGTCGTCCCAAGTACAACTTGTCGCCGCAGATTGAATGGTAATTCCGCGCTCTTGTTCTTGTTCCATGAAGTCAGTGGTGGCAGCGCCATCGTGCACTTCACCAATTTTATGGATCTTGCCTGTCAGCTTAAGAATCCGTTCTGTAGTCGTGGTTTTGCCAGCGTCCACGTGGGCGAAAATGCCGATATTGCGATAGCGTGTCAGGTCTTTCATTTGTTCTCTCTAAGGTGGTCCTGATTCGTAGGATTGGTCTTGTTAAGCCATTGAAAAATATAAGGTTTTTATTTTGGCTAGATTCCGGATCGCGTACATTACCACCGAATGGGGTAAAGCTCACGCGAAATGTGGCTCTGAGGCAGCCTGCTAGGGGTTTTGAAGCATTTTGCTGGTGACTTTTGAGTAAAAGTCCGACTAATTGGCGTGAGCAAAATAAAATGAGAAGAAGTTGCGCGGCATCTGGGCAGTATTTCGCCCAGATGATTAGGCTTTTTTAGACCCTCTTAGACTCCTAAAGGGAGAGGGTGGCAAGTGTCTAAAAGTCGATGTCTGCGTAAACCGGTGCATGGTCCGAAGGGGTCAATTCATCTATTTTTCTTCGATAATCTCTGTCTATCACAACGTCTTTGGTCAGTGCGTCCACGCCTTCGGTGGCCAAAATAAAGTCAATGCGTAGTCCATGCTTACGATGGAACGACCCACCACGATAGTCCCACCAAGTGAATGCCTGTTCATCTGGGTAAAAATGGCGGTACAAATCTGTAAGTCCAGTGTCCATGAGGGACTGTAGGCGAGCTCTTTCTTCCTTGGTGTGGAAAATGCCGCCATCTGCCGCTTCGCCTTTCCATCCATCAATGGGCTCGGGCACTATGTTGAAATCTCCACAGATGATGCGCGGACCGTTTTTACCGGACTGCCATTGTTTGGTTAAACTGTCGTACCACCCCAGCTTGCCCGCGTAATCTGCATGTTCAAGGTTTTTACCGTTGGGGCAATACACGGTGGTGAATTCAAATTTGCCGTCAATGTCTGCGGTAATTAAACGCGAACCCACGTCACTTTGGCCTTTTAGGCCGGTATGCACCAGTTCTGCGGGGTGCTTGCTCAGAATAGCCACGCCATTCCAGCTTTTTTGCCCGTGCACCAAAGCCTCGTAGCCGAGTTCTTTGAAATGGTCTATGGGGAATACGTCATCTGGAGTTTTCAATTCTTGGAACCCAACAACGTCAGGTTGCTTGTCTTCTAACCACTTAGTGATGTATTCCAAGCGAGCGCGGAGACCATTTACGTTCCAAGTAGCGATGCGCATATCAGCATTTCTCAATTAATTGATAAACGCCATGATAGCCAATTGGCGACTAAGCGCCACAACCTCTGAAGAAGAATTGAAAGAAGAATTGAAATAAGAAATGCATTCTTCAGAGGTTTAGCAGTTTGCCTCAAGGGCTAAAAATTAGAATCTAGCTTTCAAGCCGGCGTAAACGCCAACGCCTGGAGCCTGATAGCCAAATACTTCTTGGTAGTCGTCATCCAACAAGTTCTCGCCGCGTAGGTACACGGTGACATTTGGTTTTAAATCATAGCTGGCTGTTAGATTAACTAACGTGTAGCTGGCCAAAGTGACCCTGTCTTGAGTTGTGCTAAAGATAAATTCGCTGTCTTCATTTTTACCGTTGTGCAACACATGCAAGCTCACCCGGCCTTTGTCATTGCTAGATTTGTAGTGAGCGCTGACGCTGCCACTTTTTTCTGGACGTCTAACTTCATCGCGTGCGTCTGGGTCCCGGCTGTGCAAGAAATTCCAATGCGCGGCGAGTGACAGTTGCTCACTAATTGTAGCGTCTATGCTCATTTCCCAGCCGTGGCGTTGGCTATCACCAGTTTGATTTGCAGGCGATGAAGTGAAAGTAGTCATATCGAATACGGTTTCAATTTCATTGGTTAGGTCTGCAGAGAAGTAGGTGAGGTCAAAACCCGCACGTTCTCCCCAAAAACTGCCAGACAAGCCCAAGTCCCAGCTTGTAGATTCCTCAGGCTGTAGGTTTGGGTTACCAGTAAAGCTGTTGGGAGTGAAACCGAATAATTCAAAGAATGTAGGGTTAGCTATGCCTTGGCCCCAACTACTATGCAGGCGCAAGTTTTGCGGCAGGTTTTGGCTCAGTGTCACTCTAGAAGTGGTGGCATTGTCAAAGCGTTGGTTGTCGTCGGCTCTAACGCTCAGGGCAATAGAACGGCTAGGTGTTTGTAGTACATATTCCCCAATTAAACTTTCTTGGCGGTCTTTGGCTGCGTAATTAGCGCCGCCAATGCTTGGGTAAATGTTCTCAAATTCGCGGCCTTCGTATTGCGCCCCAATCAGCAGTGAATGGGTTAAGTCGCCCACTTGAACAAGCTTGCTGGTTTGCAGGTCTACCTTGCTGCGCTCGCCATTGAGACCGCTGACTAAAGTACCTTCATCAAAGAATCTAGAGCGGTTTTTGCTTTCGCTAACACTCAGCTGTTGCTGCCAACCAAAATATTCAGTTTGCAAAAGAAGGTTAGCAAATCGCTGCTTAGAGGCGTTGTTTTGATCCGCGTCTATAACCAAACCCTGAGTTGCGGTAGATGGAAAGTCGAAGTCTTGCTCGTCACCTTGAGCATCTATTTCTGTCTGACTTATCGTTACCTTAACAAGGCTTGCGTCGCCCCAGCGGTAACCGAGTGAGCCGCGTGCGCTAGAATCCTCAAAGCCATCATTCTCGTTACCAAGGGTTGATGCACTGTAACCATCGCTGATCATGCGGCTGACGTTAAGTTGACCAGTCCAAAGGTTGTCGCCGTCTGGCTGAGCAACGGATACGCCGGCGCTGCCATAATGCGTTTGGAAACTACCGGTCTCAACGTTTACGTTGGTCTTTACACCAGGCTCCGTTGCTTGGTTGGTGAAAATACCAATGACACCGCCAATGGTGTCTGCGCCAAAACGGGCGCTTTGGGGTCCACGCAAAACTTCAACGCGACTGATGTCTGCGCCAGCTAAGTGAGCGAAGTTGAATTCCGAACCATTGCCCACATCGTTGACCTCAACGCCGTCTATCAGCACCAAGGTGTGATTTGCCTCTGCACCGCGAATTCTGACTTGGGTTAACGCGCCAAGTGGCCCTGCACGATTCACTGACATGTTGGGTATTGTGCGCAGTAATTGGCTAACATCGAAGTTAGCTTGGCGCGCAAAATCGTCGGTGTTGATGCTGCTGACACTGCTGCCCACGTTGCTCGCGTTTGAAGGTAGGTGGTTCGCTAGTACGAGTACCTCTTCAATTTTTGCGTCATTGCTGTTGGAGGCGGCAACTTCCTCTGCGGCTGAAGCGCCAAAAGGCACAGTGAAAAGTAGGGAGGCACAAATCCCTGTGATGACATTTCTTGGAATGCTTATACAGCTGAACTTCATTAAATCGGTATCCTTAATTTGAAGCGGCAGATTAAAGAAGTCTTGGATTTCGTTCCACGAGGATGGCTCATGATGAAGGTGAGTTGTTTTACCTTAGTACTGGTTAGTACTGGTTAGTACTGGTTAGTACTGGTGCTGCTATTACTGCTCGGCGTTCTTCCTCAACAAAATCTTTTTCTAGACAGAACTGGCTTTAGGCTGGAATGTGTTGATGAAAGGAATAGACTTGCGCGCTTGTATGAAGCCTCTTCGGTGCGCCAACCCCTAATTATGATCAAACGTTGCCTTCTTTATAACCCTGTTTCCGCACAATGGCGGTCCTTCAGCAATCCTGTAGACGTTTTGCTTGCTACAACTTTGGGCGAAGTTGAATCAATACTTAAGGCGGTGGAACGGCGGGTAAATGAAGAAAATTTAGTCGCAGCAGGATTTGTCAGTTATGAAGCGGCCAGTGGCCTTAATGCTTCTTTAACAACGCACAAGCCAGGCCAGCTGCCATTGGTCTATTTTGGCCTGTTTGCTGATTCAGAAATCTACCAACCGGAAGCACCTTCAAATTCTAGTGCTGAAGCCTGGTGTTTAGATACTCAGCGTGGGGATTATCAGCAGGACATGGAAAGCATCAGAGCGCAGATTGCAGCGGGAGATGTTTACCAAATTAATCACACGTTGCGCCTACGCGGCGGCGTGAGTAGCCCTTGGGCGCACTTTCAGAGCATCGGTTTAGAAGCGCCTCAAGGTGCTTATATAGAAACAGATGAATTTGTCGTTGCCTCAGGTTCTCCTGAACCTGTCTCTTATACACATCTGACGCTGCCGACGAATAGAGAGG
>CAJXUL010000060.1 GCA_913060615.1 uncultured Gammaproteobacteria bacterium
TCTACACCTCTCTATTCGTCGGCAGCGTCAGATGTGTATAAGAGACAGCCCTTAACCCCCCCTTAACCCCCTTTTCAATTAAAGGTGCGGGATATGCTGAAGCTTTCAAGCCACCACTTCCCCTGCGCTGACTCGAAGCTTTATTTACACTTTCTTTAAAGATTTATTCAGTGAGAGACCGGCTGGTTAGACTAAACGACCACCAATGGTCTGCTCTGGGCACACCCTGCCCTCGACCTACCTTTTGCGCTCGGCTACGCCAGGCAATATCTAATATCTCAGCATCTAATACTCGAACCATTGAAACCGGGTGGACCTTACCGCTAATACCAATATATCCATTGGCATTATCCAGCGCTGTACTTGACCAGAACTTGCCTTCGCAGCGCGCGCAACTTAAATAAAGCTGACCACCTGCAGCCATGCAATTGAGGTTGACCGACCAAGGAATAATTGCGGCGACCTGAATTTGGCAAAGAGGCGCATCGTTAGCAAAAGACCAGTCCGAAACAGGCCCACTGACCAACTCGCCTTTCAGCGGACCACCAGGCAGGCGATCACAGGGACAGCTGAACCAGAAGATCAGGGCACCGGCAAGAAAACCCGTCGCTGAGAGAGATGCAGACAAATAGGCTGCTTTTTTCCAAAGTCCATTCATGGCCATCAACTCCAGATTCGTTGGTGAAACCTGACGATAAACCCTTCGGCGAAATTTTTCTTAACCTAAACGAAAAAGTGACCAAATTAATGATCACTTTTTTATGATTTAAGGCAAATCCATTGGTACTCGTCTACGCGCGCACTTTTTAATAAAAGCAGGGCCACATACTCTGGCCTAGCTTTTCAAGGTTTGAGACTAATCCTTTAGTACTAATCTACGCGCGCATTTGGCCAAAGCCGTAAAAAGTTTTCCGCGTAGAATGCATCGCGTATTGCGGGTTTTGAGTTTTCTAGGAACCGTTCAAAACGACCTATTGGGTCTTTGGTGCCTTCTAAATGTGGGTAGTCACTGGAGAACAGATATAGATCGGGATGTGAGTCTTCCATTAGGTAGGCTACGTCTTCATGAGAAAACGGGGTAAACGCCATTTGCTCTATGAGTTGCTGTGAAGGCGCGCGATCAAAACGCACGGACTTATCAGAACGACCATAAATGCGTGTTACCCAATCTAGGCGACGGCACATCTCTGGCACCCAGCCGGCACCCAGTTCTACGGCAGCGCCGCGAAGTCCAGGGTGACGATCAAACACACCGTCTAACAACATAACACTGAGAAACATTTCAGGGGTTTGATGCAATACCGCAGCATCTTTAGTGCGTACGTTTTCGCCGCCACCCAACCAATCTTTCACTGGTGCGCGGCCATTGTTGCCCCAATCTTTGGACACCTGCAAAGGCGCGCCGCCTACGTGCAATACGAAAGGCACATCGGCTTCGGCCAGTCTCGCCCAAAAACCTTCCAAATCTACGTGACCAGGCGAGTGACCTATTGGTGCACGGTGAGGTATCCAAATAGATTGCAGGCCTTCTTTAATAGCCCACTCTACCTCTTGAATTGCCAGCTCAGGGTTGTCTAAAGGCACAATGCCTACGCCCATTAAGCGATCGTCCGCAGAACAAAAATCCAACATATGTCGGTTATGCGCCCGGGTAGCACCGTAGCGCAGCTTGGGATCTTTCTTAGAGCTGGGGTGAAATGGAAACGCCACTGAGTGTGTTGCAAACACTAACTGCTTCTTAAACCCGAGCAAGTCTAACGCTGCGGAACGGTCTGGACCGTTGAACGCGCCCAAAGCCTGAATTTCTTTGGAGTTCTCTATCAGCGCATCGCCCATGGCAATTTGCGCAGCCACGTGTTCGGCTGAATGCTTGCCGCCTTGTTGCATAATCACAGCAACTTCATCTTCGGTGACTACAGACGCGCTGTAACTTACTGATGGAATTTCATCGCGGATTTCCGGATCTGCGTAGGCTTTTAGAAAGTCCGGCAGCTCCATAATGTGACTGTCCGCATCATAATAAGGTCGCTGTTGAGGTGCATAGGCCATGATTAATCTCCCAGTTAACAATTTTGTCGCGGTGTCCCAACACCGATGCGACAATTAATAACCCTAAACTTACCGGCAATAGGCCATAGGTAGCAACCTATGAATGTTAAGGGCAGACCCGGCCAGTAAGCATAAAGGTGCGCTCATTGAGCTTTTTTCATCGTACAAACTTGCCTAACACCCAACCTTGTGCCGAAAGATTGTGTAACTAGTCAATCACCGAGACCTCTCATCAGTAGTCAAAATACGCTAACCTTGCGCCACACGATTTAGACAACTTAGAGCCACCATGCTGAATATTCTCGACACCTTATGGGCCTTACACCAAAACCCAGACCTTGATCCAGCCCCTCTGTTAGAAGCGCCTGAACTCAGCGCTGACGAAGGGCAGCAGCTGCAATTGCAATTACTGGAGCGGTGGTTGGAACAGGGGGAAGAGCTTGCCGGGTGGAAAATAGGTATGACTTCTGGAGAATCGCGCAATGCCCTGGGGGATGGCGTTCGCCCGTTTGGCTTTGTATTGCGCAGCCGCACACTCATGAGTGGTGCCAGCATTCCGCGCAAAAATTTATATAAAGGTGGGGTCGAAAATGAACTGTGCTTTGTTATGGCAGACTATCTAGGCGAGGCCGCAACACCTGATCGCGCAAAATCAGCCATCGCTGGTTTAGCACCGGCCTTTGAGATCAACCAAAAGCGCCTGCCCCCGGGCTGTTCAGCAGGTTTAAGAGTTTCCGATAACCTATCTAATTGGGGCATCGTCGTCGGCGACACAGTGCCACAGGCAAATATCACGGCAGATTTGGCAGAACTTGAAGTGGCCCTGTATGGCCAAAGCGGGAGCGAAGGCGAGCAATTGATCGAGCGCGTACCTAGCCAAGGTCACATTGACGATCACTTCGAATCTCTGAGCATTTTAGCCAATCGACTCCACCGTTTTGGCCACACCTTGGCACCAGATCAGTACATTATTACCGGCGCTTACGGCAAAACACCTTTTGCGCCGGGCGACTTTCGCGGTGATTTCAGCATAGGTATTGGCGGCGTGCAGGTAAAGATAACCGCCTAGAGTGAAGACCAGTGCTAACGACGAGATCTAAAATTAAAGATCTACTCGTAGCGTAAGTCGCTCCCACCGATATAAATTATCAACTTGAAAAGACAACTGAAAAAGCCAACTATAAAGCTGAGTAAAAAATCGTTTAGGCAGGGAGAGCTATTGTGAGCGAAGAAAGCAAATCTAAAACCAGACCAGAACCCAGTATGTTCTCAATGTTATCTCGTGATATTGGCATAGCCCTTATCGCCCTCTCTGTCTGGGCTGCCGCAGATACTTGGTACCTGTTTTCTGGTCTATGGTTTGCACAACTACTGAGCATTGGCGACGCTATTTTTGTCGGCTACGTACTCGGCGCCCTCTTTCACGAATGGGGTCACTACACCGGCGCAAAGTTATCTGGCGCGGTGGCACCCCGAGTCATGCCCAGAAAGTTTTCATTCTTTCGCTTTAACTTTGATATATCTATTAATGATCAGCGCCAATTTCACTGGATGAGCTTTGGCGGCTGGGTATTACATTGGGCACTGTTGGTTATTTTGGTTATCGCCATTCCCTTTGACAGCCTCGGACGTATCGCTTTAGTCAGTTCCGTATTTGGTTTTATCGTTTACGCCACCGTTATAGAAACCGGTATTTTGCGTCAAACCTTAGACGGCGCTGATCCGCAAGAAACCCTAGATCAATTATCAGCAAAGACATTCCAGCAAGCCACAGCGGCGGGCGCGTTAGGTGGGCTTTTCGCGTTAGCTGCGCTGAGCTAATCAATACCACCCACCTCTATTCGAATTAAGAAGTGCGTGTAACAGAAAAGGTTGAATCATATGTCCCTTCGAGCACTGATTTTTGCACCAGGCGTGCAAGCTAGGGCCATACGCACAAGCCTTGTGGTGGGTTCAATATTGGCGTTGATCAATCATGGGGACAATATTTGGGCTAGTACGTTAAGTAGCGGCGCAATGCTGAAAATATTGCTTACCTACGCGGTGCCCTATTGCGTAGCACTGTATGCCAGTGTCAGTGCGATGAAAGCCATGACAGCCCCAGCGAACCCAGAGGATGAATCCAAAAATCACTAGCAATTCCTGTTGGTAATGCCCGCTAGCAACCCTACTCCCAATCCTACTCCCAATCCTGCAATCAGTATTGGTAATCAAATTACTCGTGGCATCACGCCTAGACTAAACCTCTAAACCCGACTCCGTGACTGGATCACCTGTCACCCGCACATGGCGCATAACTCGAGGCTGGTTGTAATCATAGGGTCGCGCTCGATGCAGCACACAACGGTTGTCCCAAATCACTACGTCTCCGGGCGTCCAACTGTGGGTCAGCACTCTGGGCGGTTGGCAGGCAAATTCTACCAACTCTGCCAACAATGCTTCTGAATCAGCTTCACTTAAACCGGGAATACCATAGGCATGACGACCGATATATAAACTGGGCACGTTCGTGGCGGGGTGTATTTTCACCAAAGGGCGCAGTGGCGGTGTTTGATCGCCCAAGCCATAACTAGAGCCTGAGCCGGCACTGTGACCAATTTTTGCTTGTGAATGAAACAATGAATGATGGGCTGCAAGGCCCTCAATGCGCTGACGCATTTCCCCTGATAACGATTGATAAGCGGCGCGCATATCCGCCCACTGAGTCTCCCCCCCTGCATCTGGCAAAACTTGCGCGGCCAAAATTGACGCTCGAGCTGACACCGGCATATAGGAACTGTCTGTATGCCAGCCTTCATTGCCACGCAAAATTTGGTAGTAACCGCTGTCAGGGCCTAACAACTCCCCATCAGGCTTTTGATTACTGATGGCAACGGCTTTACGATTTTCGGCAAGAATTTCGATAGGACCAATGCGTTGCCCTAGCGCCACATGTTGTTCTTCACTGATGTGCTGCTGCGGAAAAATGAGGACTGCATGTTCATGCCAAGCCGCCTCCACTGACAACCATCCTTGATCGTCTAATGAATTGAGATCTATACCCGTGACTACTGCGCCTAGGCTTGAATCGCATGGTTGTATCTGAATACCCATTATCTTCCCCTTTTTAGCTTTCTAGTCTCTTAGGCTTCTGGCTTTTCGACCCTTAAAGCCCTGCGGCTAAAAGATACCCGCCTCCGCAGAATCTACCGCCAAGTCTCTATCTCGCTATTTGCAGTTTGGCTATGATTTGGCTGTGATTTGGCTGTGATTTAACTATGAGCTACCGATGGACAGCAAGTTATCTACCGGTTGGTATAGCGCTTCCAAATAGGCCATATCTTTTGGCTCTATAACTACCTGCGCCGCAGCAACCAAATCTGTTAGCTGAGCCACTTTAGACACCCCAACAATGGGTGAAGTCACTTCTGGTTTATTCATAAGCCACGCAACAGCTATCTGAGCCGGTGTTTTTTCATACTTGGCTGCAATTTCTATGACGCGCTCGGCCACTGGAAATACGTGCTCGCCGTGGTACAGGCTTTCTGTTCTTTTAACATCCTGACCCTGTGAGCGACTGGTACTGCCGCCACCAAAACCGCCCTGATAAGTGCCTGCAAGAATGCCCCGTGCCAGTGGCGACCAAGGTGTGAGGGCAACCCCTGTCTTGGCGCAGTAGGGGTTCATCTCGCGTTCTTCTTCCCGATAAACCAAATTATAGTGATTTTGCATGGAGACAAATTTGGTCCAGTTATTCATCTGCGCGGTTAACTGTAACTCCGCAAACTGCCAAGCAAACATTGAAGACCCACCCAGATACATGACTTTGCCAGCCTTGACCAAATCGTGCAGCGCTTCAAGGGTTTCTTCAATGGGCGCCTGAGCTTGGCCCGGTATACCGTGCGGATGACGGTGAATAACGAGGTGATCGACATAGTCTACCCCCAACCGTTTAAGGCTGGCCTCAACCCCTTCAATGATATGTTTACGCGAAAGGCCACCTTGGTTAGCACCACGACCCATAGGCATAGACACCTTGGTAGCCAACACATACTCATCTCTGGGTAGGAGCTCTCGCAACAACGCGCCAACCACTTCCTCGGAAGCGCCTAGACCGTAGATGTCTGCACAATCGAAATAGTTTAGGCCATGCTCTATGGCCGCCTGAAAAATGGGTCGAGCTTCATCCGTGGTTAATGTCCAATCCCCTTGGTGCCCTCTTCCTGGAATACCAAAGTTCATAGTACCCAAACAAAGCTGCGACACGCGCAAGCCACTATTGCCCAATTGCACCGATTTCAACATCAAGATCCCCTCTAAATCATTCTTTTAGTAAGCGAAATATATTACACCAGAAAGAGATATATGGGATGTTGCAAGAAGATTAACTGGGTAGAAAAACCGCATTTTTTTTCAACATTTCAATGCCTATTTCCGCAAATTTAGTGCTAGTTTAAGAGGCAAATCACTTGTTCAATTTGTAAGTTCAACTTTAAGTTTAATTATGAGTCAATCAATCGCTGTAGTTGGTGCTGGAATATGCGGCATGTTCACTGGGCTAGCCCTTTCGCGCCGAGGCTTTGTTGTCACTTTGTTTGAGCGCGATGTGCCGCCACCCGAAGGCGATGCAGAACAAGCATTTTTTAATTGGCAACGCCGTGGTGCCGCTCAGTTTAGACACCCTCACGCCTTTCTTGGCTTGATGTGTAACCTTTTAGAAAAAAATTACCCAGATTTACTGCAAGAGCTCTTAGACGCCGGCGCCCGCAAAGTAGGCTTCGAGGACATGGTGCCCGGCCACCTGCAGAGCCAATACACCCCAGAACCCGGCGACGAACAGCTTTGGGTGCTCATGTGCAGACGCGCCACCATAGAAACCGTGCTACGGCGCTACGTTGAACGAGAAAAGACATTAACGATCGCCAATACCACTTACGTAACAGATGTGCTGATAGAAGAGCAAGGCGAGCACGCGGGCGAGGCCCTAGTCACCAAAGGTTTAGAGCTCACCGATAGACAAGACGCCAACAAAAAGTCCCTACATTTTGCAGATCTAATCATTGATGCAACCGGCCGTGCAGGTAAGTTCAACAAATGGTTGAGCGGTAAAGGTGCAAAGGTTACCGAAGAGCGCGACGACGCAGAAATTGTTTACTACACCCGTCACTACGCCTTAAAACCGGGTGTAGAGGAACCCAAACGTGACAGCGATAACCCTTCCGCTGGCGACCTAGGCTATCTTAAATATGGCGTTTTCCCGGGCGATAATGGCAACTTTGCGCTGATTATTTGCATTCATAACGAAGAACACGAACTGCGCGAAGCGGTAAAAGACCCTGTTTTATTTGATGCCATTTGTGAAAGTATTCCCGGCGTAAAACCTTGGATTGCAAAAGAAAACGCTGACGCCACAACGGCACCCTTTGGTATCGGCCAAATTCACGCTGTTTGGCGCGACTACGTACATGAAGATGGACCACAACTGCTGAACTTTTTCGCCGTTGGCGATGCAGCCTCTCGAACCAACCCATTGTATGGGCGAGGTTGCAGCACTGGCACATTACACGCGCACATTCTGGCCGACGTTTTGGCAGAGGAAAGTGACCCATGGCAGCGCGCATTGGCATTTAAACAGCGCACTGTGGCAGAGATTAGACCTATTTTTGACGCCAGCCTAACAGAAGACAAGAGAGGTATTCGGCGTGCCAATGCAACTCGCAAAGGCGTTGCGTTAGACAAGGCAACAACCATCAAAAAATGGTTTACCTTAGCCTTTGGCGACGCCCTCGTTGCCGCTGCACGTTATCAACTGCATGTGCATCGGGGCATTATGCGGACTGTTAATTTAGTAGAAAAACCTGGTGATTTTCTTAAAGACCCAAAGATTCGCAACACCATTTTTCGTTACATGCTGCGCGGTAGAAAACGCAACGCCCAAGCGCGCATTCAAGCCGGTTTAGGTCGCCAAGAAATGCTCGGCATGATTTCACACCTCTCACACCAGAAAGCCAAACAACCCCTTGCGGCGAGCAGTAGCAACAATACGCTTGGAGAACAAACGCTCTCCCAGCAGGCTTAAGTGCTCACTTAGGCAGAAAAGCTTGCTGGTGGCCATGGTGAGTAGAGCTAGTTTGTAGAGCATTAGTCGAGTTATTTAGTCAAACCCTTGGCTAGTGTTAGTAAACAAAGTTGCTAGGCGGGTGTTAGGGAAAATGGCGGCTAGGTACTCAGCTGCGCACTGACACTGTGCAACTGACGCCAACCTGCACGCCACCGCCTTCGTAACACGTACTTCCAATAAACACCGCTTACAAGCGCTCCTAACAAGCGCAAGCGACAACGCCTTGTCGCTAACGCTTAATTGAACAAGCAGATTGTTAGCTTGTGCCCTAATTCTATAATTTAGGCGCTTAGATCCTTACCCAACGCCTGGGCTTCTTCCGCGTACTTGGCGTAAGAATCCTTTAACGTGGCTGAATTCAAAATCACCTCAGCGACCAGAACCTTGGTTTCAGCGTCGTAGACGCGAGTCATTATCCAATTCGACTCAGTTCGGCGACTCTCGCTCAGGGCAATAATTTGCCGTTCTAGCAAATACTCGTGGTCGACAAACAACGGCCCGTTAATCATTTTGATTTCCTGACCCGCAAACAAACCTACCGCAGGGCCTTTGGTTCTATAACCAGACTGCCCGCTGGTGTATTGGGTTAACACACTGATCATCTCCAACGGCATAACGGCCTTGCCCCAGGGATTATCCGCGCTGTAATAGGCATGATTTTCAGTAATTTTTTGCAGCTTTTGCGCAAGGCTGAAGGGGTACATATCACCCATATGCTGATCCATAGCCATGCTGGCCTGCTCAGGGTTACCCGCACCGAGCTGGCCTACCTCAACGTCACTCAGAATGACCAGTTGCTCCGAGGGGCGCAGGCGACCGCGGCGAACATCTAATTCGGTGTCGCCATAATCTGGCCCCAGTGAGGCGGTACCGGTTAACACTGGCGTACCGTCACGCTTCTCAGCAGAAATTCTAGCCAGCTGATTAACGTCAGATACCTGCTCAACCATGACCCGAACCTCTTCGCCTTCCACCACCATGGTTTGGTAGTGCGCACTGATACAACCACGCTCAAACCATGCGTCGCCAAACACTTCGTGCAGCAGCGGTACAAATTGGCTGAAATGGGTTGGCCCCTCAATAGGCGCGCCAGCAAAGCCTAAGTCCGCTGCCATTTTGTCGTCATGAATAGACAAATGACCGTCATATTCCTGATGCCCAAGCATTTGGCGCGGGTGTCTAAATTCGCCCACTAACATTTGCGGCCCGTCGCCTTGTTGTATATCGCTCACCTAACTCTCCTAAAGCAAAATTTAGCTACATCTTAAACCGAAAATCATTGCAGAGTCTGCGGCGGGCCATTATTCGCCGAGAATTTTTGCGCTGTGCGCTGGCCTTTAGTCTGGACCAATTATTTTGCGCCAGTCATTGCCAGACAAGCGGAATAAACATGCAGCAAAATTGGCTGCTCAGATTCAATCAACTAATCTGCCGAAAGCGGCCACCATTTAGTTTATCCTTAAACCAATCTTGTGCCTGATTACAGCACAGGCGGTTATTTCACTTATGGAGAGATCACATTGAAAAATTTATTTTCTGTTGAAGGCAAAGTTGCCATCGTTACAGGCGGCTCACGAGGCATTGGCGAGATGATCGCTGCCGGCTATTTAGCCAACGGCGCAAAGGTTTATATCAGCTCGCGTAAAGCGGCAGTGTGCGACGCAACCGCCGCACGGTTAAGCGAAACTTACGGTGGGGAATGTATTTCATTGCCAGCTGACATGTCTAATTTGGCCGGCATAGAAGCCTTCACTGCAGCATACAAAGAACGAGAAGACCACCTAGACATTCTAGTCAACAACGCAGGAGTCGCATGGGGTGCGCCACTAGAAGAGTTTCCAGAAATTGGCTGGGACAAGGTTATGGACACAAACGTTAAAGGCGTGTTTTTCCTTACCCAAAAACTGCTGCCGTTACTGGAGAAAAATGCCCACACTGAGACCCCTTCCCATGTGGTCAACATTGGTTCCGTAGATGGCATTAAGACGCCTATTTTCGACAATTTCTCTTATGGCCCATCTAAAGCTGCCGTACATCACCTTACTCGGGTACTGGCTGCGCATTTGATTAAGCGCAACATTATCGTCAACGGCATTGCGCCGGGACCCTTCCCAACCTCTATGCTCAGCGCCGGAGTTGGCGGTGGCGGCGATGCGGAAAACACTGACTGGACCAGCGTAAGTGAAAGCAACCCACGAGGCAGGGTTGGCACAGCGGAAGACATAGCAGGCTTAGCTATATTCTTAAGTTCAAGGGCCTGTGGGTTCACCGTTGGTGATGTCATTACCTGTGATGGTGGGTCAGTGGTTTCCTAGGAGGGTTTCCTAAAAAGACTTTTTACACAGTTGTCGAAAGTGGCAACTCTGGCAAACCCGCCGGAGTTGCTCTTCTTACAACGCAAGCAGTTCTTACAGCTAATACTTACGACTAATACTTACAACTACTCGATAAAGCTGACTCTAACGCTCAATCGTTAGGTCATTTCTCGCTTTTGAATGCCCGGTGAATACATAGCGATCAACCGGCGATCCTTAGCCCAATTTGAATCTATTGCACTGGGAGAGATCTGCCCCAGCAAATCTTGTACAGCCACATCGACCGCTTTCAGCTCATCAAGACCCATCTGATCTGTGGGTAAATCTTTCAACAAGGCACCCAGTCGCCGAATAAGCTCAGCGCAAACTTCCACGTCTACTTGGCTCGAATAAAACTGACCCGCATGGGCACAAAAAGCACAATAAATATAAAGGGTTTCACGAATACCGAAGCGCACAACTTCCGAATTATCTAACACCTGACCTACTGCTACATCTTGCAAATGCGCAATACCTTGACTCATCTCTGCTAAAAAGCTGCCTGGTTTTGCACCAGCATGTTTGCTGGTCACAGTTAGGCCGGGTGTAGAGCGGTGAATATTAAAATAGCCGGCGTCCGCGCCAGCCCCTGCCTTAATCACCACATGTTCAACACTGTCGCTACAGGCCACCCAAGTTTTGTAACCCGATACCACATCACCTTGGGCGGAATTATGTAATGTGACACCGGGCAACGGCGGCTGCCCCTTACGATCTTCAGAAACTGCAAACGCGCCCCAACCAGAAAAAGCCTCGCGCATAAAAGTGTGCCGAATAGCGCTCTGATATCCGCCCACAAATACCCAAGCCATACGGTCGGCCAATAAACCACCTGTTATCGCCATAGCTAATAAATCTAACGGCTCTTGCGTGGCTAAAGATGCTTTCCACAGGGCTAAGTATTCAGCTTCACTAGCACAGGTATTTGCCGGCATTGGGATAGCCAAACTTTCTGCAAGAGCGACAACATCGCTCCATCTGTTAACAACTAGACTCATCTAGGCGAGTTTCCTTGTATTTGTAAGCGATGAATAATCCGTGGCTCATTAGCATGATCATGCACCGCATAATGCAGCAGGCAACGGTTGTCCCACATGACTAAGTCGCCTGGACGCCATTGATGACGCGCTTGAAACTCAGCCCGAATACTGTGTTGATACAAGTACTCCAGCAATGCCCTACTCTCTTCCCTAGACCAGTTACGGAACCTCTGAGTGAAGGCACGGCAAACATACAGACCACGCAGACCATTCTCGTCATGTGTGCGCACAACCGGATGCTCGGCTCGAGAAGCCTCGGCAGGATCAGCCCCATAAAGCCGCGCTAACTCTTCTGCGGAATGCAGCGCAACAAGACCATCCACCACCTCGCGCAGGCCGTCCGACAACTCTTGGTAGGCTAAAATTTGATTGGAAAACGCCGTCTCGCCACCTAATGCAGGCGCTTCAAGCGCGTAGAGCATGGTGAGTTTTGGCGGCGTCGGATCGTAGGTCATATCCGAATGCCAATGTTGATTCACATCGCGCTTTTTACCGTTATTACGTAACTCAATAATATTTGGATAGCCCTCAATACCGCCGTACGGAAAGGGCACCAATTCACCCCAATGCTGGGCGAACGTCATATGGTCGGCCGGGGTTAAATCCTGATTTGGAAATACCAGCACATGATGTTTATTAAATAAGTCGTTCAGCGTTGGCCATAACTGGGCATCAACGCTGCGCACATCTAGGTCTGTCACAATGGCGCCTAAAGGCGCCGACATGGGTACTACTTGCATATTTTCCTCCCTACTCAGCCCCATCTTAATCTGGATCTTAGTTGGTATGCCACTGCTTGCGTGGCTGGAAGGTTTTTAGCAACTAACGTTCTGGGTCAGAAACATAGAGCCAATAAGGGCCCGCGAGGCAACTATGTGGTCTGCTAACAACTGATAACTTTAGAATCAGTCTGCTCTGAATGAGTCTGCCCAAACAAGTAATCCCGCGTAAGGGGTAGTGCTTGATTATTCTTGGCCAACTGCCACTGATGCACCACTAGTCCCCCCATCTCGAAACCGGTTTGGCATAGAATTAGATAGAACTCCCACATACGGCAAAACGCTTCACCCTTGGCGCTAACAAAGGTATTGCGCTGAGACGTAAATCGCTTTAGCCATTGCGCTAAGGTCAGAGCATAGTGCTCACGCAGCACTTCGACATCCGTTGCGGGCAAACCCGCCGACTCTATAGCGCTAGCCACGTCAGCTAATCCCGGAATATAGCCGCCGGGAAATACATGGCGGCGAATCCACGGGTTGACCATCCCCGGCTTATAGCCATTGCCTATGGTGTGCACCAACGCCACCCCGGTAGGGGATAAAAAATCTCTCAAGCAAGCAAAAAACTTGGGCAGGCTCCTGCGCCCTACATGCTCCAACATACCCACCGAAACCACTCGGTCATAGATATCTTGATGCTTGCGATAATCCTCTAAAACAAAGCGCACCTTGTGTTCCAAACCGCGCTCTTTGGCCGTTTGCTCAGCTACCCGCAGCTGTTCCACCGACAAGGTAAGGCCCGTCACTTCAACATCAAAATGACTGGCCAAATACATGGCCAAACTACCCCAACCACAACCAATATCTAAAACTCGCTGACCGGGCTGCAGGTTGAGTTTGGCCGCAATATGCGCAGATTTCGCTTGCTGCGCATCCTCTAACGACATATCGGGCTGTGTAAAATAGGCGCAGGAGTAATGCATTTCCTGATCTAAACAAACCCGAAACAAATCTTCGTCCAAGTCATAGTGGTGGGCAATATTGCGTCGACTGGCGTTCAAAGAATTCCACGTACTCACCATAATCGGCAATATTTGCAGCCAGCGCAGCGATTTGCGTGGCTTCAAGCGCGCATCAAAATTCATTCTTAGCAAGGTCATAAGTTCATGCAGCGTATGGCCTTCAGCAACGTCCCACATGCCCTTGATATAGGCCTCACCAATGTTCAAAGCGGGGTTACGCAAAACGTAAGAAAGCGTATTCGCGCTATTAAGGCGAATACTGCTTTTTGGTAAACCACTGCCAAAAATATGCGCCTCACCGTGGTGATCAATCACCGTGACTTGACCAACACGGATAAATTTATTTAGTACTTGAAGATTCATAGACTCACTTACTTTTAGTCAAAGAGTTCTAGTTTTAGGGCCTTTTTTCGTTATCCGTGCCATCTATTTGCGCAATCTACTGCGCAATTTTGCATCGCCCCTAATTAAATTTTAGTTGCCACTGGAAAGTTTAGATTGGCGTTAACAACGTGGATTTTTCGCGTAAGCTTTGGGCTAGTTTCACAAGATGTTAACTTCGCATTGTCTATGCCTCGACTGAAACCCTTAGACACCTGACGGAGTAAAAATTACGATAGGAGGGCATATGCCCCTAGATAAAAAGATGATCGGCTGCCAAACCAAGGGTGTAGAGCACTGGGTTGACGAGCGTTGGCTGATGGCCTACGCCGCCAGCCTCGGGGATTTAAACCCCGTTTATATGGATACCGCACTGGGCAAAGTCATCGCCCACCCCATTTTCCCTGTTTGCCTAGAGTGGCCACCCATTTTGAATACCCGCAAACTGGCAGCGGCAGATACGCTCACCGATAAAGAGTCTGGACGAGGTGTTCACGCCGCCCATGACCTGCATATCTTCAGACCCATAGTGGCCGGGGAACTGCTGACTAGTCAGGCCACCATGATTGGCATTGAGGCGATTAAACCAGGCGGCGCCTACACCATGCGTTTAGATACATTTGATGCCCAACAACAGCTGGTATGCACCACCTATCAACTAAGCATTTATAGAGGTGTAGACGTTATTGATGGCAGAACCCATGGCTTTATGGAAGGCAGCAAGGTCGACCCTGCCCCTGCTCCACCAACCGCATTAAGCATTGACGAAGAGCATAGTTTTGAGATTTATGTCCCAGGCAGTCTGGCCCACACCTATACAGAGTGCGCACGCATCTGGAACCCAATTCACACAGATCGGAAAGTCGCTTTAGCCGCGGGGCTACCGGACATAATTTTACACGGCACCGCCACCTTGGCTTTAGCCGTAACGCGCATTATTGACGAGCGACTAGGCGGTGATCCGACGCGCGTAAAACGTATTGGTGGTCGATTTGCGGCCATGGTGCTGATGCCCTCAACCATTGCGCTACAACTGAGCGTCAGTGGTGATAACCACTTGAGCTTTCAAGTGCTTAACGACTGTCTCTTATACACATCTCCGAGCCCACGAGACGGACTCCTATCTCGT
>CAJXUL010000061.1 GCA_913060615.1 uncultured Gammaproteobacteria bacterium
CGTCGGCAGCGTCAGATGTGTATAAGAGACAGGCGCACAACAGTAGATTGCCAGTTTGATGTAGTCGACATTCCTTTTGACGATGAGAGTTTTGATTTGGTGCTAAATTCTCACGTGCTGCAATATGTGCAAGATGATTTGCGTGGTGTTGCTGAGCTTTCTCGAATTCTCAAGCCTGGTGGCATTGCGCTACTGCCCGTGCCTTTATTGCACCAAAAAACCGTTGCGATGGATGTCCCTGACCCAATCTTGGGTATGTATCACGAACCAGGCCCGGATTATTATCAGCGCTATGAAGCCTTTTTTCAGCGCGTCGATTTATATCATTCATCTGCCGAGGATGATCAACACCATTTCTATCTCGAGTTACTCAGCGATGCGGACTTCCCTTTGAAGCAGGCTGAAATGAAATATGGCGACATAATTCCCGTATGCTATAAAGATTGAATTCTAAGCGCTGCAATGGCGCTGTGATTAGTTTGAGATGATGAGATAACCGCATGCTTCAGGGTGAAGGTAAAACAATACTTTGGTGGGGTAGGTTGGGCAATTATGGCCCAGATTACCCGCGCAACAGAACCGTAATTGCTTGCTTGGAATCAATTGGCTTTGAAGTTGTGGCTTTTCAACCGAAAATGTCTGCGTTGTCAGACATGCAAGCTCGGTTTACGGACTTCAAAGATATCAGAGCTGTTTGGATACCCTGTTTTCGCCAACGAGATGTCGCTGGGGCTGCGCGTTGGTGTCGACGCAACAATGTACCTTTGGTATTTGATCCACTAATCAGTGCCTATGACAAGCGCGTAAATGAAAGGCAAAAGTATTCAGCCGAATCCTGGCGTGGTCGCAGGTTGTTGGCTTGGGAACAAAATCTTTTTGCTATGGCAGACCATGTTATTGCAGATACCCAATGCCATAAGGCCTATTTTTCTGAGTGTCTGCGTTATCCACTCAAGCAGATTTCGGTCATTCCTGTGTCCGCAGAGGAAGGCTTATTCTTTCCTCAAGAGTTACCCGTTAATCCGATCCCGGAAGCACTTTTCTTTGGCACGTTTATTGGCCTTCAGGGTGCTCAGTTTATTGCACAATCTTTACGGCATTATACCGGTCCGGCCTTTCAGTTAACATTTTTAGGACAAGGCCCGGATCGTGCCATGTGCGAGGAGATTTGCCTCCAGCATAAAAACGACCGGGTCGCGGTGGCATTTGAAGATTGGATTCCTTTTCAAGATCTGCCCAAGAGGATTTGTCAGGCTGATCTTTGTTTAGGTGTTTTTGGCGCCGGTGAAAAATCGGCTCGGGTTATTCCTAACAAGGTGTATCAAGGGTTAGCCTGTGGCAAAACGGTGTTGACCATGAGCGGTGAGGCTTACCCATTAGAGGTGTTTGAGAGTAGTGCTGGTATTGCCTGGGTCGAGCCTGGTTCACCTGAAGCCATTGCGTTGGCGATAAGTGATTTATTTTCGCCAGAAAAGTTGGCGGAGACTCGTTCGCAAATACTGCCATACCAAACTTATACTCAGTATTTTTCCAACGAAAGTATTCGCCAAACCCTGAGCGCTTTGTTTGGCAGCGCTGCAAAAGAAACTTGACCGCCTAAATAATCGGCTATTGGGTTATTTTGGTTAAAGTTTTATTGACTGCTGCGCGCCAGTCAGAGGCGTCAATGGCAAAGGTTTGGGTGAATAATTTGCTGTTGAGGGCCGAGTATGCGGGACGAGGGGCTGGCGTTGGGTATTCAGCTGTCTGTATTGCCGTCAGCGTTTTCGGTATCTTCAAACCCAAAGATTGCGCTGAAGAAAATATCTGTTGGGCAAACTCGAACCAAGAAACAACACTGTTTCCAGCATAGTGGTAGATGCCCCATGAACACTTGTTGCCAGCGATATACGGTAACGTCGCAATAATGGCACGGGCTAGATCTTGTGCGTAGGTGGGTGAGCCCAGTTGGTCATCTACGACACTGATATGCTCACGTTCACCGCCTAATCTGAGCATTGTTTTCAAAAAGTTGCTGCCATGTTCGGAAAAAATCCAAGCGCTCCTAATGATGATGTGTTTGCACTTGCTCGCTGTTATGGCATTTTCTCCTAACAGTTTAGTTTTCCCGTAAAGGCCTTGGGGAGCGGTCGGTTCGTCCTCTGCGTAGGGTAATTTACCGCGACCATCAAAAACGTAGTCCGTTGAGATATGTATGAGTGTGCTGTCGAAGTCTTTGCATAGCGTGGCCAGATGACTGACTGCCTTGTGATTAAGGGTGTCCGCTAGTTCCGCATTGTCTTCCGCAGCGTCCACGGCGGTGTAAGCCGCGGCGTTAATGATCACATCCGGAGCGTGTGTTAGAAACATTTCGTACAATTGTTGAAAATTACTTAGATCACATTCTGATTTTGCAAATAGTTGAGCCGTGAAAGCTGCAATATTTGACTCAAGTGCTGAAGAAGATAACTGCTGCGATAGACACTGGCCAAGCTGTCCGTCTTTCCCGAGTACTATTACTTTCAAAGCTTTAGGTCTTTTAAGAGCGCTGCATCTGCATCTTTGGCGGATAAAGTTGGATCTTTGATTGGCCAAGGGATATTAAGCTCAGGATCAGACCACAGAATAGAACCTTCGTCTTCTGGGTCGTAGTAGGCAGTGCACTTATATTCAAGCTCTGTGTCATCGCTTAGGGCTGTAAACCCATGCGCAAATCCCGGCGGCACCCAGAGTTGTTTCTTGTTATGTTCGGACAATTCCACGCTAATCCACTGGCCAAATGTGTTCGACTCTGGGCGCATATCTACAGCTACATCAAACACTGCGCCGCGTACGACTCTAACCAGTTTTCCTTGAGGTTTGGTCTTTTGAAAGTGCAAACCTCTGAGTACGCCCCGCGCGGACCGTGAGTGATTGTCTTGGACAAACTCAAGGGCCATACCTGCGTCCTCTAAATAGCGTTGTTTGCTGAACGTCTCGAGAAAGAAACCGCGATGATCGCCAAATACCTTAGGTTCTATAATTACGCAATCTATAAGCTTGGTGGGGTGAACAAGCATTAGGACTCCGCCGCTATTTTTTGTAAATAAAGCCCGTAGCCCGAATTTTTCAATTGGTTTGCGCGCTGTAGCAGCTGATCTTTAGTAATCCATTTGTTCTGCCAAGCAATTTCTTCTAGACAAGCGATTTTTAATCCCTGCCTATGCTCTAATGTTTGTACAAATTGCCCCGCCTCTATAAGCGAGTCATGTGTACCCGTGTCCAACCAAGCGAAACCCCTGCCGAGCAATTCAACGGATAAATTTCCGTTAGCCAAATAGGCTGTGTTGACATCGGTTATTTCTAACTCGCCGCGATTAGAGGGCTTTAGTGATTTGGCTATTTCAATGACTTTGTTGTCGTAAAAGTACAGGCCCGTTACTGCATAATTAGATTTTGGCTGGGGCGGCTTTTCTTCAATAGAAACAACTTGGCCACCTTCGCTAAATTCAACTACGCCAAAACTCGACGGCTGTGCTACGTGGTAGCCGAATATGGTTGCACCCGTGGTTTTTTCTACGGCAGCCTTGAGTTTTTCGGGAAAATCCTCGCCATAAAACACATTGTCTCCGAGGACTAATGAAACACATCGATCACCGATAAACGTCTCGCCGATGGTGAAGGCTTGGGCAAGGCCGTCAGGGCTTTGTTGTATTGCATATTGTAGGTCTATGCCAAATTGGCTGCCGTCGCCCAGAAGACGCTTATAACCGTCAATGTCGGTGGGTGTAGAGATAAGCAGTATTTCTCGGATGCCGGCTAACATAAGAACCGAGATGGGGTAATAAATCATCGGTTTGTCATAAATGGGTAGGAGCTGTTTAGAAATTCCTAAAGTGATCGGGTGCAGGCGTGAACCTGTGCCTCCTGCTAGTACGATACCAACAAAGGCATTGTTCATGAAATTTCTCCTAGTCTTTGTAGACGATATTCGCCTGACAATACTCTGTTGCACCAATCTTGATTAGCAAGATACCAGGTAACAGTTTTTCTTATGCCGCTTTTGAAAGTTTCTTCCGGCTGCCAACCCAATTCTTTTTCAATTTTGCTGGCATCTATTGCATAGCGTCTATCATGGCCAGGTCGATCACTAACGAAGGTTATAAGATCCTTGTAGTAACTAACTCCTGCGGGTTTGTTGGGCGCCAGTTCTTCCAGCAAAGCGCAGATGGTTTTCACTACATCTAGATTTTGTTGCTCGTTGTGGCCGCCAATATTGTAGGTTGCGCCGGTTTTTCCGGAGCGTATCACCCGCAGTAATGCCTTGGCGTGATCTTCCACATATAACCAGTCTCTAATTTGTGAGCCGTCACCATAAATAGGCAGAGGCTTGCCCGCTAGCGCATTCAAAATCACATTGGGGATGAGTTTTTCTGGGAAGTGAAATGGTCCATAGTTGTTTGAGCAATTGGTGATCAATGTGGGTAGTCCGTAGGTTCTTTGCCAAGCTCTAACTAAGTGGTCTGAGCTGGCTTTGCTCGCAGAATACGGTGACGACGGCGCGTAAGAAGTTGTTTCCGTAAAAAAGACACCCGCGTGCTCTAGGTCGCCATAAACTTCATCAGTGGAAATATGGTGAAAACGAAATGCTTCTTTTGCTTCTTGGGCTAGGGACTGCCAATAAACTCGAGACTGCTCGAGTAACGTGTAAGTTCCCACTATATTTGTTTGTATAAAGTCGGTGGGGTTGTCTATCGATCGGTCAACATGGCTCTCTGCCGCAAGGTGCATTACTGCGGTGGGTTTATGTTGCGCAAAAACTTGAGCGATAGCGGGACCATTGCAAATGTCTACCTGTTCAAAAGTATAGTTTGGATTGGCATCAATTGACGCCAAAGAGTCTAAATTGCCCGCATAGGTCAGCTTGTCCACGTTGACGATTTCAATGTCGCCAGCGCGAAGCGCTTGGCGAATAACACTGCTACCTATAAAACCGGCGCCACCTGTGAGCAAAATTTTCATTGCTGGTGCTGTAGGAAAATGATTTTGATGATCATGATGCGCGCATAAAGCGGGCGTTCATATGTAGATAACCATCTGCGCAGGGGTGTTTGGCCCAAATTTCTTGCCATGCTGTTGAGCCCATGGTTGCGGCGAATTGCTCTTCGCGTACTGCTCTACTATCCCAACGAATAATCCAAGTGACGTTGGGTTGTCCGTTGGGTGATACCACAGGTGCTGAGCCGGCGACTTCAGGCTCGAGTCCGCAGTCCATCCAAAAGTCGATGACATCTAAGTTGGCTTTGAGCCAAGGCACAGCCAATTCTTCAGCCCACACTTTATAGGCGTCAAAGCGAGTAGGGTCGATGGTGTAGTCACGAATTTCAACAATTGCGTCAGTCATGTTTATTCTCTTTCTGGTTTTTTAAATGGGTTCTAAAATAGCTAATAAAATTTGTCTAAGCTCTAGTGCTGCAATGGGCGTTAAGTTTTAGGCTTCTGCTAAAGCTAATGTTTCAAGTACGTAACGAATTTGCTCGCCCCAAAACCATATTCCAACGCAGATAACCGCTATTGAAAATGCCACTGCGGCCCATTCTAGTATGACTTGTTTGCTCATAAGCGCGCTCTCTTTGAAATTTCTATCTTTTGATTCTAGGTGCTGCTTAAAATTAAGAAAAGCCAATCCAACGCCCGGCGGCTGCTACCGTAAACCAGATTGAAATTGACGTTACTGCCACTAGTTTAATCGTCCATGGATTAAGTGTGTCGTGTTTAAATTTAAGTAGGGGCCGTCGAATGACGTAAACGAAAGTGATACCTAAACCCAAGCTGGTCATTTTTGCCCAGAACATTTCATTGTAGTAGAGCTTCATCGCAACCGCTGAACTCATAAATATGCCGCTTGTCATGACGATTGCCAGAGCGATAGTGAACCACTTTTGAGTGTTTTCAATGACCAGCTCGGAAGGTACATCTTTGAGTAAAATGTTCAGTAAACGCAAATCGCCCACGAGTACCATGCCACCCAGCATAGACATACCGAGCAGGTGGAACATTTGCACCACTGCAAAAACGCCGCCATAGGCTTTTGAGATGTCTGCTAGCATGGACGTGTCTAGCCAATCAAAAAACGGATATAGATCCACTACGAACTCCTATCGGTCTGCATTTGTTGTTTATCTATTGCTTAGCTACCACGTAGCGCTTAGTTAAATATTTCTCGAGAACCCCGGGGTTCCAGTGCCTTATGGTTCTAAGGCGGCCATTTCGTTGACGCAGCCTGCTGCCCAATACATAAAGTGTGGTAGTTGTTTGTGGCAGTCAAACCAGTCGTAAGCGATGGTCCGTCCAGTAATTACCACGCCAGACCAGAGCAATAAGGACGCTGCGGCGCCCATGCGAACGCGCTTTGGAGGCACGGGGTCTAGGTCCCATGTGCCGCTTGATGCCTGCATTTTGGCTCTAAACATAAAGGCGTTGATGGCGGCCAAAATGAGTAGTACGACCTTTATACGGAACCAAATGCTTTGGGTGGAGCGGACAGGTATGGCATAAAACAGTAAAAAGCCAGTGATTAGCATGACCACAAGCCCAATCATCATGGGCTTGTCTAGCCGCTCGGCTATTTTGGACGCGGGTACGTTAGGGAAGATCACGCCAAGCATGCGCAGGTCAATGACACAGAGCATGCCGAGGAAAATCATAAGCGTTAATACATGGGTGGCTTCGATCCATGAATACATATAGATAGACTCATGGATGTCAGTACTCCATTTATGCGTGTCTAGCCATTGTGCAAATGTCAGTAAAAGTTCGTTTAGCATTCAAGTTCCTGCCGCGTTCTATTTATGCTCGGGTCAAGCTTCCGCCTATAGCAATTCTATGCTGTTCGTCTGCAAATACACAAAGTGCAGTGCCAGTTCTAAGAGAGCTGCGGCGGGCAAGGCTGCTGCCGCGCTGTGGCCACTGTGCCTCTCCTGCATAGAGTCAGCATATTGGTTTATGGTCGTGTCGGCTACATTCTCGCGGCCGCTGCATTTGGCGGTCTAAGCCAGCCTAAGACGGTTGTATGCGGCGCAACATAGACTCTTGCGCGCAAGACATCACGAGTTTGCCGTCCGCTGAATAGATTTCGCCTTCGTTTAGTCCGCGCCCGTCGGCGGCGGCAACACTGCGTTGATCGAAGAGCAACCACTGGCTAGGGTCGCTGACGCTGTGAAACCAGCAACTTTGATCTAAGCTGGTCATTCTATGGGTTTGCATAGGTATGCCGTGAGGTAACACTGAATTAAACAGAAGGGTGGCATCGGACAAATAGGCCAACGCAATTTGCCCCTCTCGAGTGCTTAAGGGTTCGGTGCGATCTACAGAGTAAGGTGTGCGCATCCATAAGCGTAACTCCGGTGCCCGATCTGCAATAAATTCATGGAATCCAGCGCTGGCAAATTCTATTTGGGTACGATCATCCTTTATGGGCGGAAATGGGAAGGTCTCTTCGCCGCGCTGTTGTCTTTGCGCAATCAACGCTTCGGGGCTGTCCACCTTTGGCATAGTCTTCTGGTGCTCATCGCCGGCTTCCGCGACTTTGAATGAAGCAATCATATGGAAAACCTGCTGGCCTTCTTGGCTTGCCGTGATTGAGCGCGTGTCACCCCATTTGCCCGAGCGCAGCCGCTGCACTTGATAGGTGAGTTTAATGTCTGGATTACAGCGTTGTAAAAAGTAGGCGTGAAACGAATGGGCCGCTTTTGGTTCGTCCACTGTGTGCAATGCAGCGCATAACCCTTGGCCCAAAAGGTGACCGCCGTAGACCCCCATCATGCCGTATAACTCAGCATCGCCGGTAAAAGAGTCGGGCTGATCAGTCGTCTCCACCTGTAAGTAATTCAGTAGATGTTTGGCGGGGACGTTGTGCGTAGTCATTAAAGATCCAAATTCAGATAAAACAGAATTATTCAGCTCAGGCCGCGCGAGCGCGACATTTACCAATAATATACAGACAGTGAACAGCTAAACAGTCCACTCATTTACCGAGACCTTTAGGCCGCGGTTATTGACTGGTGTTAGCGCATGGCGCCAGGCATACCACCATCTATGACCATAGTTTGTCCGGTGATAGAAGACGAGGTAACAAAGGTCAAAACCTGATTAGCGATGTCGCCGGCTTGGCCAACTCGGCCCAGCACGGCTTGATTTCTGGCACCTTGCGCAACATTGTCTGGTAGGCGTTGGGCCATGCGGGTGTTTTCCACCAGCCCAGGGGCAATGCAATTTACGGCGACGTTAGGTGCCATAGCCACCGCAAGGCAGCGGGTTAAATGGTTGAGACCAGCCTTGCTAGAGGAGTAGGCAATACTGCTGCTGCCTGGACTGATGCCGCCTGCGGAAGAAATGTTAACGATATGGCTGCCTGGCTGTGCTTTGAGTAGTTTCGCGCCCGCCCTAGCCAAAAGGAAGGGTGCGCGCAAATTAGTTTCTAATACACGGTCCCAAATATCTGCGGTCAAATCATCTAGGTTGGGAAAAGGAATGCCGATATTCCATGCAGCATTGTTGACCAAAATGTCGAGGCGTCGGTACTTTGCCGCAACTTGATCCATGAGTGCTTCAATGGCCTCAGGGTCGCGTTGGTCCAGTTGTACAGCCCAAGCGTTGCCACCAGCTTGTTCAATATCCATTGCGAGTTGGGCTGCGATTTCCGCTGCGCCCACGTAAGTGAGTATTACGTTAGCGCCTTGGGCTGCCAAACAGCGCGCAATAGCGCCGCCAATATCTCCTGATGCGCCCGTGACTAGGGCTACTTTTTTTGTGAGTCCTGTGTTTGCAAGATCTGCGTTTGTAAGATCCATGTTTTACCCCTCTGGCCTAATTCTTCTGTGGACTGTTTCTGCCGCATTCTTCAGGAGTTTTGCCAGATTTCCCAGCAGCTCTCAAAATGTGCCACGATTAACCTACGTTTTTCCATGCAGGGTCAAGTCCAATTGAAGTGATACATTGGTTTTGCTGCGCGGGTAGTCGTCTGCTTTTAAAGAAACACTGGTAAAGAATGTAAAGGAAAGTCTATGTCCCGTCCCGCACCACTAGCCGATATAAAAATTGTCGATCTCACCCAAGTATTTGCTGGCCCTTATTGCACTTATCAATTGGCGTTGTTGGGCGCCAGTGTGATCAAAATTGAACCACCTGGCGGAGAGCAAACTCGCTTCGGCGGTAAATTGCCAGACCTTGCAGCCCAGCGGTTGGGGCTCGCGTACTGTACCCAAAACGCAGATAAGGATTGTGTAGAGCTGGACTTAAAATCCGACGGGGCAGTGGATGCGGTCTTAGCGCTGGCCGCCACTGCGGATATTTTTGTGCAAAATTATCGGCCAGGCGTTGCTCAGCGCCTGGGTTTAGGTATTGATGCTCTGCGTAAGGTGAATCCGCAAATAATTTACTGCTCAATTTCTGCTTATGGTGGTGAGGGGCCTATCGGTCACCGTCCAGCGTATGACCATGTGGTGCAAGCTATGAGCGGCATTATGTCCACCACGGGTACCGATGAAATGGGGCCAACTAAAGTGGGCGCACCTTATATTGACTACGCTACTGGATTAAATGCTGCCTTTGCAGTTATGGCTGCACTGCGCGAGCGAGATCGTACTGGAGAACCACAGAATGTTGATATTAGTATGTTAGATACTGCGCTGAACCTAATGGCGAACAACCTTGTCACGGCTGCAACTACCGGCGAGGACATACCCAAATTGGGCAATGAAGCGGCCAGCGGTTCGCCCTCCTCCGGGTGTTTTAAAACCTTGGACGGCCACAGCATTATGCTCGCCGCTAACAATGAACGTCAGTTTGTGGATCTATGTACTGTGTTGGGGCATCCCGAATGGCTGGAAGATCCGCGTTGGGCAACACCTAAAGTACGCGAAAATAACTTCGTCGCTCTGCGTAGCGAAATTGAGATCGCTTTTTTGCGTCAACCGGCATCTGCTTGGGAGTTGTTATTGGACGCGAAGGGCGTGCCAGCGAGTCGGGTACGGACATTGACCGAGCTACTTGAAGAGGGTCAGCCAGAGGCGAGGGGGTTGTTGACCACGTTGCCTGTAGGGGCAGAGGAAACGCCTGTGCAATTGCCAGCGGTAGGGTTTCGCCTTAATGGACATAGCTTAGGGCCGACTCAAGCGCCAAAGAGTGTTGGCGCTGACAATAAGCGTTGGCTAGCAGATTGACGGTTGGTGTTTATACCCACTTGCCAATAACTGTTACCAGCCACAATTTTTACCAGCAATATTTTTTTGCCAGCCACTGTGCCCGATTTTTAGTCTGCGGTTTTTTTTGCGCCATCTAGGCTCAGTGCGAGCGTGCGTTGGCCGCCGGCCAGGGCCATTAAGCCTGCCATAATGGCGAGATTCTTAACGAAGTTTTGAGTCTCGTGCGCTTGCTGAATACCCGCCTCGACATTCCAGAAATCATGCATGACTAAGTTTATAACCAACGTCAGTCCCGCCAAGATAAATGCCGTAAAGGCCACTCGATAGCCTGCAATAAGCATTGCCCCGCCGGCAAGCTGGACGATGATGGTGAGTACCAAAAAGAACGGCACAAAGATCATGCCGTGGTCTTGCATATAATCTGCGGTGCCTTGGAAATTGGTGACTTTGCTAATACCGGGTAGTAGAAAGTAAATGCCGAGGAGAACCCTTCCGGCCACCCCTGTATAAGTTTGCAAGGCTGTAATCATTGGATTCCCCTAATTAATTTTTCGCATTTTTTTTGCCGGATTGCCGACAAAGTGTTTAACGCGCCGCGTGCAAACAAGTTAATTTCTCTGCCAAGCGCTTTTTCCACCCTGGAAGATTTCTAGCGCATTATCAACGGTTAAGCGTTAATAAAGCAAAGAGGCTGAGCTACTGCCAGCCTGCGCGGTCGTAAACTTTAACCGCTTCTGCCTGACGTTGCCCCAGCACTTGAACGTCTAGTACATCTTCTTTGTAGCTGCCTAAGGTCGCTACTGGCCCCGTGGCTGCGCCCAAAATTGGGTACTCATTGTTACCTTCAGCGAACAGCTTTTGGGCAAAGTCGCTGGTTAGGTATTCCAAAAATAGCACGGCGTTATCTCTGTTGGGGGCGTACTTGGTGATGCCCGCGCCGCTGATGTTAACGTGACTACCACGGTCATTTTGGTTCGGAAAAATCACCCCTAAGTTTGCCGCAATGGCTTTGTCTTGGACTTTTTCAGAACCTAAGATCCGCCCTAAGTAGTAAGTGTTCGCTATCGTAATTCCACACTCCCCGGCGGCCACCGATTTGAGTTGGGCGGTATCATTACCTTGGGGCGAGCGGGCGAAATTACGCACCACACCGGTCGCCCAAGATTCCGCAGCTGTTTCACCGGCGGCTTCAATGAGCGCGCTCATGAGGGAGAGGTTGTAGATGTTTGATGAGGTGCGCATGCACACCTGGCCCTTTAATGCAGGGTTGGCTAAATCTTCATAGCGTTTAACTTCTATGGGCAGTCCGCGTTGTTTGTTAAAGACAATGACTCTTGCGCGTTTGGAAAGTCCGTACCAGAAACCGTCCGGGTTGCGCAGGTGTGCGGGCACTCGCTCAGTCATGGTGGTAGATTCAACAGCTTGAAAAATGCCCTTTTGCTGGGCGCGCCAAATGCGCCCGGCATCTACAGTGATTAACATATCAGCTGGGCTGAACTCGCCTTCGTTAACTATCCGCTCTATGAGCGCATCGCTGCCGCCTTCAATCAGATTGACCTCAATTCCGGTGACCTCGGTAAACTGCTCGTACAGCGCCATATCCGTATCGTAGTGACGTGCTGAGTAGACATTGACCTCTTCTTCGGCCTGGACAAAGGTCTGCGTAAGCATGGCGAGCGCAAAAATAACAGTGCCAAGCAATCGTGCGGCGTTTTGTTTTACTGAGTAAATCACGGTGTATTGACCTAAATGAGAATGGTTATCAACTAACTATAGATTAGGGCCTCTGCTGAGGCAAAATTTATCTCCACAAAAGTGCCTATGGGCAATGCTTCTTGTTCAGAGGTTTCAACCCGAATTTGCTGCTCTCCTAAGGTTACGAGTGTTAGGTAGCGTTGGCCTAAGAAGCGCCTGTCGCTGATAACCGCCGGGCCTTGGGCTGATTTCAAACTCAGGGTGTGAGGGCGCAAACCGAGAGTGACGGTGGCGCCTTCTTGAAGCACATCTTCTTTGGGCGCCTGTTCAGGCAAAGCTTTTGCGTCATTTGTCCTTTGCTCTACTGGATGGTTAGCTAAATCGTGTCGATTAGTAATTCTGCTGAATGGAATATTGCCAAACACAGTTTGCACGGTGTCGCCTTGAACTTGGCCGGTCACTGATTGCAGTCCGGCAATGGTTTGGGCGACAAATGCTGCCTTTGGAGATTTCCATAATGCTTCAGGGGTGCCTAGCTGTACCGTTATGCCGTCTACCAACACCAAAATCCGATCGGCCATATCCATAGCTTCTTCGGGGTCGTGAGTGACCATGAGTGTAGGTGTGCCGGCGGCTTTTAGAGTCAATCTGGCTTGCTCACGTAGTTTTCGTCGCAGCGGCGTATCTACACTGGCAAAAGGCTCATCTAGCAACATGACAGAAGGTTCTGTGGCCAGGGCCCGAATTAACGCCACCCGTTGCTGCTGTCCACCAGACAAGGTATGCGGATAACGCTGGGCCATATCAGCTAAGTCTACGCTGGCCAGTTGTTGTTCTACCATCGTTTCACGTTGAGCTTTGCTTTGGTTGTGCAGTCCGAATGCTATATTCTCCGCCACGGTTTGATGTGGGAACAGAACGTGGTCTTGAAAGACTAGGCCTATGGGGCGTTGTTCAGGTGGTGGATTTACCACTGCGTCTGCCATCAGTTGATCGCCGAGAAAAATGGCGCCTTGCTGTATTGGCTCTAAACCTGCGGCTATGCGCAGCAGGGTGCTTTTGCCACTGCCCGAAGGACCAAGGATGCAGACAATTTCGCCATCCTCTACTTCTAGATCAATATTACTGAGAGCGGTTTGCTTACCAAACTTATGGCTGATGCCGCGAAAGGCTATGGTCATTGCGAGGGTTCTTATAAATTGCTTGCAAAAATTTGGAGCGAAAAAGGCATACTGCCTTAATGTTTACTGCGGTGCATGCTGTTTACAAAATGCTATTTAAAAAAGGGCGCTGAGATTTGAGCCAAAGTCATTCACCTGTTTGGTTGTCGGGTGTTCTATTAATTGCTATTCCAGTGGCTTTGCCTATTGGTGTATTGCTTTATTCGCTGTTCTCTCCCGCGTCGAGCGCTGGCGGTGTTGGGGAAAGCGGTGATATTTGGCTGCATATTCGCGCTACTGTCCTGCCCACTTATTTGTTTAACACCGTTGCGCTAATGGCGTTGGTGGGTATTGCTGCGACTTTTATTGGTGTCGGTACCGCCTGGTTGAGTGCGAAGTTCACTTTTCCTCTGAGTAAGATTTTAGCTCCAGCGCTGGTATTACCTTTGGCTGCGCCAGCCTATGTGGTGGGCTATGTTTACGCAGATTTATTGGAGTTTGCTGGGCCGGTGCAAAGTTTTTTGCGTGCCACATTGGATTTACAAGGAGGTGAGTATTATTTCCCACCTATCCGCTCCCTTGGCGGCGCTGCTTTAGTCATATCTTTAGTCCTTTATCCCTACATTTACTTGCTTGCGCGCACTAGCTTCATGCAGCAGTCGGTGTCCCTTCATGAAACAGCCAAAGTCTTGGGCGCAGACAGCAAACGAGTCTTTTGGCGAGTGGCGCTACCAGTGGCCAGGCCAGCGATTGCTGGTGGCATGGCGCTGGTACTGATGGAAACTGTGGCCGATTACGGCGTGGTTGAGCACTTTGGTGTGCCAACCTTTACCTCGGGCATTTTTCGCACTTGGTATGCCATGGGTGAGCATGCGGCGGCGCTTCAGTTAGCCGGTTGGCTATTTGTTATTGTCGCCTTACTGGTGGTGGCCGAGCAGTTTGCCCGCCGCGGTGAGCATTTCAATCCAATCAGTCGGAGCACGCCAACGGATCTTGTGCCGCTCACCGGTTTGGCGGCTATTGGTGCAACCCTTGCTTGTGCGTTACCGGTATTGTTGGGCTTTGTCCTGCCATTCGGAATTTTGCTCAATCATGCGCTGTTGGAGGGTGACCCGTTGATTGGCAATGGTTTCACCGAGCTATTATTCAACAGTGTATATGTGGCCAGCATTGCTTCGGTACTTTGCGCTTTGGCCGCCCTGTGGCTAAATTATGCTCAGCGTCTGCGCGCCAGTATTGGTGTTAAATTGGCGGTGCGCACTGCCACATTGGGCTATGCAATTCCCGGCATGGTCTTGGCGGTGGGTTTATTGGTGCCTTTGACATTCATGGATCGCGCTTTGAGCGGATTTCTGCGTGACAATTTTGATTTTGCGTCCGGGCTAGTCATTACAGGTTCTGTGGCGGGTTTGGTTTTTGTTTACGTTGCGCGTTTTTTAACCGTTGCTTACAACAGCAGCCACATGGGGATGACTGCATTGCATTATAATTTGGATGCAGCGGCGCGGAGTTTGGGCGCAACGCCGAGCCGAGTGCTCGGCAAAATTCATTTACCTTTGTTACGCCCGGCTGTGTTGAGTGGCCTATTGCTGGTCTTTATCGATGTGATGAAAGAACTGCCGGCTACACTTATTTTGCGTCCTTTTAATTTTGAAACTTTGGCTACCCGAGTCTATCGGTTAGCTGCTGACGAGCGCCTTGGTGAGGCATCCACTGCCGCCTTAAGT
>CAJXUL010000062.1 GCA_913060615.1 uncultured Gammaproteobacteria bacterium
GAGATAGGAGTCCGTCTCGTGGGCTCGGAGATGTGTATAAGAGACAGCACCAATACTGATCTTAGACGACTGTTTCTCCGCAGTAGACACAGAGACCGAGGACCACATTCTTAGCGAACTGAAACGACTGCGAAAAGAGCAAACTACGCTGCTAGTTTCCCACCGCGTGAGTACCGCCAGACATGCGGACAGAATCATCATTATCGATCAAGGCGCAATACTCGAGACGGGTAGCCACGAACAACTTATTGCACAACAAGGTTACTACGCAGAACTAGAACGCGTTCAGCGAGAGGGTGCCGAAGAGGACGACCTCGAAAGACTAAGGTTGAATATGCAATGAGCACTGAAAATACAAACGCAAAACAGCCTGAGCAGCCCAAGCCACCTAAAAAACCAACGCCGGACCAACGTAACTACGCCATGTTCGATGCAGATATTAGCGGCGCGGTACTGAATATGAGTCTGCTGAGGCGGCTACTGCACTGGCTCAAACCCTACCGTGGCGCACTACTCCTCAGCACTGCACTCGTATTGTTGGCGTCCACACTCCAAGTGCTGCTACCCATTCTTATATCTCTCGTGGTGATTGACCATATTATTCAGGGCGACAGTTCATCTGACACGCCAGATTTTGGACTCATAGAACTCAATACCTGGGTAGCAAGCAGTCTCGATTTACCGCCACTCATTGCGGCTTGCGCCCTGTATGCAACAATACAAATAATCTGGGCATTCGTTGGTCATGCCCACCGCATGACACTCATCGGTTCAGTAATAAATGGGCTGCGCGATTTACGCTTGGACTTATTTCGTCACTTGGAAACAAGACCCTCCTCTTTCTACGACCGGGTTGCCGTAGGTCGGGTTATGACACGGGTAACTAACGATGTAGAAGCCCTTTATGAACTCCTTAGGGGCTTGGGCACACTAATCGGCGAATTTGTACCCTTCTTCGTTGCTCTTGCCGTGATGTTGGCAATAGACACACCTTTAACGCTAATGTTATTGCTCGCTCTGCCCCTATTGGCACTGGTGACTTACTACTTTCGTCGTTCCACACGATTTTTGTTTCGCCAGGTCCGGCAAACGCTGTCCACACTGAATCAGACACTGCAAGAAAATTTGGCAGGGCTACAGGTGGTACAAATCTCCGACCGCCAAGAGTTCAACTTAAAACGCTATACCGACGTCAACGAAGACAACCGTGCTTTTGAGCACAAATTGGCTAGAGTAGAAACCTTATATGGGGCATTCAATGAAAGCCTAGCCCACATCGCCATAGGCCTTATTCTTTACTATGGCGCCAGCCAGGTCATGACTATGACCATGAGTATTGGTGAAGTGGTTTTATTCACTCAGTTTGTTGGCATGCTGTTTCATCCTGTAGTAGTTCTAGGCGAACAAACAAATATACTATTCCGCGCCATGGCCAGCGGAGAACGGATTTTCCAAGCCCTCGACTGGGATGAAAAAATTCACGAGCCTGAAAACCCCGTAACCTTGCCTAGCAGGCTGAATGGCAAAGTAGAATTTAGCAATGTCACCTTCGCCTACGACCCCGCTATGCCCATCCTTAAAGACGTATCATTCACCATTGCCGCAGGCGAAAAATTAGCCATTGTAGGACCTACTGGATCCGGCAAGAGTACCCTCATCCGCTTGTTGGGTCGGTTTTACGACTTCGCCGATGAGCAAATTTTCCTCGATGGCATTGATCTAAATCAAATTCATACACGAGACCTGAGAAAACGTGTGGGCGTGGTACTACAAGATTTTCATATTTTTTCCGGCTCAATTTACGACAACATCGCTTTAGGCAATCCTAATGTTACCAGGGCCAGAGCAATAGAAGCGGCGAAAACCGTTAACGCGGATGACTTTATCAGCGCGCTACCTGAGGGCTACGATTCTGCCCTAACGGAGCGAGGCCAAAACCTGTCCCAAGGACAAAGACAATTGCTGGCCTTCGCTCGAGTACTTGCCGCCGACCCTGAGATATTAGTACTGGATGAGGCAACAGCTAACATAGACACCGAAACTGAACTACTCATCCAAGATGCATTGGAGCGTCTGACACAGGGACGAACCTCTATTATTATTGCTCACCGCCTGCAAACCATTCAAGAAGCAGACCGGGTATTGGTATTGGACCAGGGGCAAGTTGCCGAGATTGGCAACCACGAAGAGCTATTGGCGGCTGAAGGTCTGTATGCAACCCTGCATGCTTTACAATTTCAAAGCGAAGAGCGCGCTGAGGAATCTCAGTAAGAATTAATTTCGAAAAAATTCAACGATGATAAAACCTACTTACACATTCATTCGGAAAGAAACTTGAGCAAAATCAAAAGCGGCGACAAGTTCGAAACTGCCCAGGGCTTTAGCGCCATAAAAAATGGCATGAAGAGCGGTAAGAACAAAAACAATGAAGTGCTGGACACTGAACGCAAACCACCTTGGCTGAGAGTCGGCATTGGCGGTGGCAAGCGGTATCAAGAAGTACGTGCAACCGTTAACACCCATAAGCTCGCAACCGTATGCGAAGAATCCCATTGTCCAAACATTGGCGAATGCTGGAACCATGGCACCGCCACCATCATGCTAATGGGCGCAACGTGTACCCGCGCCTGCCGTTTTTGCGCAGTAGATACAGGCAACCCCGGCGGCTGGCTAGACTTGGAAGAACCTGCAAACGCAGCTAAGTCTGTACAACTCATGGGCCTTGGTTATGTGGTTTTAACCTCGGTTGACCGCGATGACTTAGATGATGGCGGCGCGCAACATTACGCCAACTGCATTCAAGCAATTAAAAAAGCCAATCCCAATACAGCCGTTGAAGCCCTTACCCCAGATTTTTCTGGGAACGAGAAAGACGTTGCAGTGGTGGCCAATTCTGGCCTGGAAGTATTCGCGCAAAACTTAGAAACCGTCGAGCGCCTAACCCATGTGGTTCGAGATCCAAGAGCCGGTTACCAACAGACATTAGACGTATTAGCTTACGCCAAAGAAGCGAACCCCAAGGTGCTGACTAAATCTAGCCTTATGCTGGGCATTGGTGAAACCGACGAGGAAATAGAGGCTGCGCTGCAGGATTTGTACAAACACAATGTAGACATCGTTACCCTTGGGCAGTACATGCGCCCGACCAAGAATCACTTGCCCGTTGACCGCTGGGTAACTCCAGAACAATTCGAACAGTTGCGCGAATATGGACTGGGACTTGGTTTTATGGAAGTGGCTTCAGGTCCACTAGTGCGATCAAGTTACAGAGCAGACAAAGTCTTTGCGAAGAATAATCTCGGTCTCAGCAATAAAGACATGATATCTGTCGTACAACTCTAAGTTGTGCAGCTTTAAACAGGCAGATCTAAAGTACAGCTTTTAAAAATTACACTGACGGTGGCCCACACCGCATCAATCAAGGAACTTTGATGACTGATCTAGAAAACGCAGGCTTTTCTAACACTGATACCAACGCAAGCCAGTTGCGCCTACTCGCAACCACTGACTTCGAGGCCTTTGCGAAAACACTCAGCGACGAAGATGGCGAATGGCTTAAGCGCCAAAATTTTTCCTGTTCACCAGGCCAATTCGCTTGGCTGCAAAATGGTCAAGTCATTGTAGGCTGGGATGGCATCGATGATTTAAATACTTTGGGCCATCTGCCAATGGCGCTGCCAGAGGGACTTTACAAAATCGACAGTTCAGTGGCCGATTTACAACTTATTGGTTGGGGTATGGGCTGCTATCAATTTCAAAGGTACAGCAAAGCTTCGCGCAAACCTGCAGCCCTGTACGTGAATGACGTAGAAAAACGACAGCGCGTAGTGAATTCAGTATTGGCAACGTTCTTTACTAGAGATTTAATCAATACCCCCGCCCAAGATATGGCACCTTCTCATCTACAAGCAGAGGCCGAGGCATTGGCTGACCAGTTTGGCGCGTCGATAAATGCCACCGTTGGCGATGCATTACTGGACATGGAATGCGGCGCAATTCATGCAGTAGGCAGAGCGGCAGAAGACGAACCTCGCCTGTTAGACGTCACTTGGGGTGATCCCTCTCACCCTAAAGTCACCATTGTGGGTAAAGGTGTCACCTTCGACAGCGGCGGTCTCAACATGAAACCTTCCGGCGGCATGCGCTTAATGAAGAAAGACATGGGCGGCGCAGCCATAGCAATGGGCCTAGGCTACCTTGTAATGGCACAACAACTGCCCATCCGCCTGCGCTTATTAGTGCCTGCCGCAGAAAACAGCGTAGCGGGAAACGCCTTTAGGCCCGGCGATGTATTGCACACCCATAAGGGGCTCACTGTTGAAATTGATAACACCGACGCCGAAGGCAGATTACTTTTGTGCGACGCGCTCTCTATTGCCAGCGAAGAAAAGCCTGAACTTATTGTCGACTATGCAACCTTAACCGGCTCGGCTCGGTCTGCGGTAGGCGCAGAAATAGGTGCGATGTTTTGTAACGAGGACACAGTTGCCGAAGGCATTGCCGCCAGCGGTGTGGCACAAGATGACCCCGTCTGGCGCATGCCCTTGCACGAAGGCTACGACTACATGCTGAAGAGTAAGGTAGCGGACTTGGTCAACTCCGCAGCTACACCTTACGCCGGTGCAGTCAGCGCGGCGCTTTTTTTACAACGATTCGTTGACGACACACCTTGGGTACACTTCGACATAATGGCATTTAACACGCGCAACCGACCTGCACGGCCTGAGGGCGGCGAAGCAATGGCCTTGCGCAGCGTCTATGAATACCTGGAAAAACGCTATGGATAAGCTTAAATCCCTCGAGGGTAGCTCCAAAGGTACCCAAACCGCACTCACCGACTTCTTGGACAGTGTGCGCTTTAATGAAAGCGGGCTTATCGCGGCCATTGCCCAAGACAGTACAAGCCAGCAAGTGCTGATGCTGGCTTGGATGGATCGCCGCGCCATTGAAGAAACATTACGCGATGGCACCGTTACCTATTACTCAAGAAGCAGACAAGCCTATTGGAAGAAAGGCGAAACATCCGGCCATACCCAGCGTTTGGTCAATATGAGTTTTGACTGTGATGGCGACGCAGTACTGCTCTGCGTAGAACAAACCGGCAAAGCCTGTCACACCTATAGAGAAAATTGCTTCTACCTAGAAGTACAAGGCAACAATGTGGTTGTCACCGCAGATCCGGGTTAGCTGAGCACGCCCAAGCCGATAGATCTCAAACGGTTACTGTTGCGAGTTATAAAGCACTAACCCGCTGAACCGCTAGCTATAACCATTAATGCTTCTTTCGGCGCCTGGAAGAATTTTCAACACAAAGGCGCCCTCGCCCCACTTCTCATGTATCTCTGGAATCACCTTCTGCACCAGTGTCATGGCCTGAACATATTCGCCGTGCAGTATGGTGCTCACTCGGTTGGTGGTCACCGCCACCTCACTTTGCGCGTTTAGACGCGCCAACAAATCATCTACCGCTGCAATGTAATCGTTGTGTAGCGGGTAAAGGGTGATTTCTATAACTACCTGCATGGGTGATCTAAACGCCTCAATGGATAAGATTTAATTTCGACAAGGCCAAGGGCTAATGATCATACCCGCCCGGCCCCCTCAATAAAGAGCAGGCTAGCACAGCACAATTGGCGCCCTTTTTTGGACAAACACACCGCCCATCAATTTGGACTTGAAAAAGTTCACATTCTCTCCTAGCCTGCGTTAATGAACTTTTTAACTCAAGCTATCACGTATCTGCTGATTGTGAATCTGGCCCTACCGGGCGCAGGCTGCCAATGTTTGAGTGATAAAAACGCAGCAATGAATCATAGCTCAGACCATGTGAGCATGCATGAACCGACTCAGGCCGAACATACAACAAGCCACCACGCCCAAGCTAAGGATAAAGCTAAAGTTCAAGTTCAAGTTCAAGTTCAGGAACATAGCCAAGCCCTCGACCCCGCTCAAACTCACACCTGCTTACAAGAAAACTGCGCAAAAGACACCACCGCTTTGAGCGAGGTTGTAGCCCCAAGTCACAATGCATTATTCATTGCTTGGCATGAAGGTGATCAAACTGAAGGCGAATACACTGCTCATATTATCGCCCTAGCCTCTTTTGATATTGCCAGGGCACCACCGGATAACCCGTCAAACACACCCTTTGAATCTCCTCTCTCCCGCTTTGATCGCCTGATCATCTAGCGCTGCGCCTGCGCCAACTGCTCTATGTGGGTAGTGGCAATCTCAATTCTGTAGCCCCTTTTTGTACCTACAAAATGGCTGCATACGCCAAAAGCACCTCCAAAAAGGGACGTGTTTTATCGAATTGACAAAGGTTTAGATGTGAAGAAAAAAAGTATCAGAACAAACTCATTGCCTTGGGTTAGAGCCATGCTAGTTATCGCTGCGACAAGCAGCATTCTAGGTTGCGCGAGCTTTGCTACAAACAACGCAAAAAACAGCTCAAAAGGCAGTACAACAAACAGCGCAATAGCGATAACACCCGCAGCAGCATTAGCTCACCGCGTACTTATCGAAGATGAAACCCCTTTGAGCGCTGATAAAGCCGTTCAGATAGCGCTCATAAATAACCAAAACCTAGCGGCAGTTTACGCAGAACTTGGCTTTGCTAAAGCCGAGGTATTTGCCGGAGCGCGGATAAGAAATCCGCTTCTGTCTTTTAGCCAACTGGATTCCAACGCAGGCATTGATCAGATCGTTTGGGGCATCAGCACATCTCTAACAGACCTCATCACGCTGAGGTCGAGAAAAAAGCTCGCCGCAACCCAGGCGCTGGCCATTGAGCAAAAAGTCCAAGCGTATGCAATGGCGACCCAAGCCCAAACCTACCAGCATTACTATCAATACTTAGCCAGCAAGCAACGGCTGCAAGTATTTGAAGAAATCAGCGCCATTAGCGACCTGATTTTAGAGACCACCCAACGCTACAGCGATGCGGGTAACGTTACCGCTTTGGAATTGGCAGAGGCAAAAATACAGGCCAGTGAAGCCAAACTAGCGTTACTCAATGCAGGAGCCGCAGTACTTGTGGCTAGAACAAAAATGTCAGAGGTCCTAGGCGTTCGCGCCAGCCAAAACTGGCAAATAGCAAAACAACTGCCCATACCCAACAAGGCAAGTCTTTACCCAACAGACGGCGAACTCGGAAAAATTCCTGCAAGAGACACTTTACTCCGCCAAGCACTAGAACAAAGATTAGACCTTCAAGCTGCGCAAACGAAAATTGCAGCGCTTAAATTACAGCTGAAAAGCCATAGCTTAGAAAACAAAGTGGGCGATATCGAACTAGGCGCTGAACGCGAGCGAGAGGCCGATGGCGAACGCTTAACCGGCCCTAATGTTGAGTGGGAAGTACCCCTATTTTCTCAAGGCCAAGAGGATCAGCTGAAAATTAATGCTGAGTTAGAGATTGCTCAGGCGCAACTTAGGCAGCTAGCGCTAGAGCTAGACAACGCTGTGGCAATGGCCTTAGCGGGCAGAGAAAACTCCGCCAACAAAATCATACAGTATCAAAACCATCTGTTACCCGCGCAAGCAAATGCGGTGGCGCGCACCCAAGAAGAACAATTCTTTATGTTAATCGGCGTATTTGAAGTATTGCAAAGCAAAAAGCAGCAATACCAATCACTCTTAGGTTATGTAGACGCAGTGGAAGAATACTGGCTAGCCAACACCGCTCTGGCAAAGGCAGTAGGCGTATCTCCGAATATCTTCATAGACGAGTCTAATAATGGATCACGAGGCCTAGAGGACTACCTACAACCAGACCCAGGTACTGGCTCGCCTAAGAAAAGCCACAAACACCAACATCACGATATGCACAAACCCCAAACTGGGCCAGCAACGCCTACACATGCCAACCATAACCAAGCGCCTGATAACCACGCTTCCCACAAAAACCACACACAATCAGCGAGTGCAAAACCATGACATCTAGAAGAAACTTTTTAGGCTTTAGCGGTATGAGTGCAGTGCTTTCAACCGTGGCTGCCACTTCAGCACAAGCTAAATCTACCGTCACCCCAGACACAAATATGTCGAATAAGTCAAATAAGGAACTGGGCTACAACCCTGTGCGCACGCCAAACGGCTGGACGCTGCCCTATACAGAGAAAGATGGGGTAAAAGAATTTCACCTCATCGCAGAAGAAATTGAGCACGAATTTGCACCGGGCAGCACAGCAAAATGCTGGGGCTATAACGGCACAACACCTGGCCCCACCATCGAGGCAGTGGAAGGCGATCGCGTGCGAATTCTCGTCACCAACAGCCTTAAAGAGCACACCACAGTGCACTGGCACGGTCTCATCCTGCCCAGCGGCATGGACGGCGTGGGCGGACTCTCCCAACCGCAAATTGCACCGGGTGAAACCTTTGCGTATGAATTCGAGCTAAAACAAAACGGTACCCACATGTACCACCCTCATGCAGACGAAATGACACAAATGGCGCTAGGCATGATGGGTATGTTTATTATCCACCCCAAAGAACCAGAACCCATAGACCGCGACTATTGTTTGCTGACTCACAACTGGGCTATGCATCCAGGCACCTCTCGCCCAGACCCCTCAGTCATGGTGGACTTCGACCTCTGGTCTTTTAACAGCAAAGTGTTCCCGGCCATAGAATCCATAGTCGCCCGCACCGGCGAACGAGTGCGCATTCGCATTGGTAATTTATCCATGTGGAACCACCCGATCCACCTGCACGGCACATCGTTCAACGTCACCGGTTCCGACGGCGGTCGTTGGCCGAAATCAGCTTGGCGCAGCGAAAGCACGGAAATAGTCGGTGTAGGTCAAACCAGAGATATAGAGTTTGTCGCCACGCCCGGAGATTGGGCATTTCACTGCCATATGTCTCACCACACCATGAACGCCATGGGCCACGACATACCCAATCCAACCGGCGTAAATATGCGCGGAGTAGAAGAAAAAATTCGTGACCACCTACCAGGCTTTATGGCTATGGGAGAAAACGGTATGGCGGAACACCAACAACATATCGACGCAGGCCATCACCCCGGCCCAGCAAATACATTGCCAATGATGACCGGCAGTGGTCCATACGGGCCTATCGAGATGGGCGGCATGTTCACTACCGTTAAGGTGCGCGATGATATTGCGCCGAATGATTTCAGTGATCCCGGTTGGTATAACCCACCAGCTAATACCATAGCCAAAAGAATCAGTAGAAATCCTAACTATGGCAATCCACCGCGTAAGCCGTCTTAGCACATAAAAAAACTACTCCTGATCTATTCGCTTCACCAACGAAGGCTTAGATCAGGAGAAAAGCCGCGTCACTCGCACCCTGCGCTCCAAAAGGGCTAAACCGCATGTAGCAATTCTTTCCGCCACGCGCCGACAATGATTCAACATAATCAGCTGGAACAGCAAACTTTGAATAATCAGTCAGCGACGAGATGAAGGTAGAAGTGAAGGTGAAGGCACGGTAGAGAAACAAGCGGCGTAATCCAATGAGCTTAACGAACGCTAAAAACTTCAGTTATCTTTATTCCCGATGCGCTAGGAAAAGACCAAAACCAGCACTGGTCAGAAGGCACGAACAACCTCTGTTAAATAGTTGGCGCTTTTCTGAGTTAGCAAACCAATTCCGCAAATAGACACCAAAGCAGGCGTAAATTGCAATGGCGAGCCATTCAAGTGCCAAGAACAACGCCCCCAACACAACGAACTGCGAACCGACTTGTTCATCTGGATTGATGAACTGCGGCAAGAACGCAGTAAAAATAAGAATAGCTTTGGGGTTACCCGCCGCCAGTAAAAACTCTTGTTTGGCTAATTCGATAACCGACATTTCCGGCACGTCGCTCAAAGCTTCCTCAGAAGGTATGGCATTCCAGAGTTGGTAAGTCAGCCAAAACAAGTAACAGGCCCCTAGCACTTTAACCGCAAGGAAAATTTGTTCGCAGGCATATAGAATGATGGCGAGACCCGCAGCTGCGAGAGTGATCATGATGGCAAATGCTGCAAGCCTACCAAGGCCGGCTACGCAAGCGGTTCTAAGCCCAAAACGTTTGGCATTACTCATGGCCAATAAGTTATTTGGACCAGGTGACAAGTTAAGTGCAAAACAGGCTTAAACAAAAAGAATAAGTGTTATTAATTCCACCTTACAACCTCAAAGAAACTAACAATCTGAATAAGAAAAGAAAGGCCTTCAAATAGCCTTCGAGACACCCGGGTGTAGATATCGCCATGTTTTAGCAGGAATACTTATCTGCTGATACGCACTGTCCGACCAAAGGGACTGGCGGCGGCACATTCGGTAATTCTATAGAGGGTGGGAATACGCGCGTCCGAGGCGCTGCCGCAACCGCACCATTGAAAACTAGCTATAAATAAGGGCGCGCCCCTTGGCTACTTTTCGCCACCCCGCTGACCTATACTGCTCGGATATATTGTTGTTCTTGGGCCTTCCACCGCGAGGGCCTCACAATGGACGCATAGCCGTTGCTGGCGCGCTTGGTAAAACTTTAAAACCATTTTAAAACCATAACGCCGCGCAACGCTTTCTATCGTTAAGTAAGAGATTCAGGTCGACCATGTCAGATATTTATTTTCACAACACGCTCAGTGGCAAAAAGGAAAAGTTCGTGCCTGCGGATCCCTCCAACGTCAGTGTCTATGTCTGCGGACCCACGGTTTACAGTTACGTGCATATTGGCAACGGCAGACCTGCGGTTGTCTTTGACGTGCTGGTGAAACTGCTGAGAAGCCAATACGCCAAAGTCAGCTATGTCAGCAACATCACGGACATCGACGATAAAATTAATACCGCCGCCTTAGCGAACAACGAATCTATTGTTGATCTGGCGGAGCGTTTTTCCGCAGCTTACCAAGAGGACATGGTAACCCTTGGTGTGACACCCCCAGATTTGGTACCTAAGGCCACTCACCATATCGTTGAAATCGTTGCAATGATTGAAACCCTAATCTCTTTAGATAACGCCTACGCCAGCGACGGCCACGTGTTGTTTCACGTGCCTTCAGACCCTCATTACGGCAGCCTTGCAAAGCGCACCTTAGAGGACATGATCGACGGCGCTCGGGTAGACATTGCCAGTTACAAGAAAGATCCAAAGGACTTTGTCTTATGGAAGCCTTCTACCCCGGAGCAACCCGGTTGGGATAGCCCATGGGGACGTGGTCGCCCGGGCTGGCACATAGAGTGTTCAGCCATGATCAAAAAGCATTTAGGCGACACCATTGATATTCACGGCGGCGGCGCAGACCTGACTTTTCCGCACCATGAAAACGAAGCAGCCCAAAGCCGCTGCGCTAACCAAACCGCAGAATATGTCCGCTACTGGCTACACAATGGCATGCTTACCTTGGGCAGCGAAAAAATGTCTAAGTCCGTGGGCAATGTTCTAACCATTCGCAGCCTTGCAGAGAGTCACTCCGGCGAAATTTTGCGCTACGCCCTGCTCTCTGGGCAATACAGGTCTTCCCTGTCTTGGTCAGATGATCTATTAGTTCAAGCGAAATCGAGCTTAGACAGCCTTTATCAAACCCTTCGAGATGTTGGCAGCAATAACCAAACAAGTGATGATTTTGCAGGTCTTGAGGGCAGCGAATACCCACAAGGTGTCGTTGCGGCTTTATCAGATGATATGAACACACCTAAAGCTCTGGCCTCTATGCACGAGATTTCTGGCCAGTTAAGACGCGCTGCGACTGATGGGGAAAAACAAATCCACAGACAAGCACTGCTGGCCGGCGGCTGGTTGCTAGGCATATTGACCCGTGATCCCGAGGCCTACTTTACTGGCGCAGATCTGGCTAACGATTCATCTGGAATAGATGCAGCCGCTATTGAAGGCTTAATCGAAGATCGCAAAAATGCTCGTAAGGAAGGCAACTTCCAACGTGCAGATGAAATCCGCGATGAGTTATTAGCCAAAGGCATAGAGCTTGAGGATTCTCGAGAAGGCACGCGCTGGCGTAAACTGTAGTGTATAGCGTTGCGGTAATAGGTCAGTCGCCGACTGCGCACATTGCAGCACTGGCCTGTAGGGTGGCGGGCTTTACTGAAACCAAACAATTTGCAGTGCTTAACGAATCTAGTGCTGACGAAAATGCCGTGCACTGCCTTCCTGCCAGCGCCAGCAGAATTATCAACGCACTGTCCCCGTCAAATATAGAAAGCATTGGTCTATGCCCTGACCGGGAACAAGTTAGGTTGGGCCGCTCAGCTTATTTACTTTCCGAACTGCCGCTAGGCAATTTCTATCTAGAGCGCTATGGCGCGCCACTGGTCAACTGCACGCGCAAGGAGCTAATTGAATTGCTCGCCCAACACGAAGCCTTCGACCCTAGTCCGGCAAAAAAATCTTTGCAAGAAATTGAAGCCGACTACGAGCTAGCAATATTGTGCGATGCAACCCAGGTAGAAAAACCGGTTCAAGAGGACAGCGTTGGCGGGTTCGACATATACACTGCAAACGTTGCAGAAGAACATTTACTGCGCAACGCCAATGTCACATGGATGGGTAAAGGCCAGGTCATCTTACAAAGATCTAGCCAATCCCAGACCCATTATACTTTCATCACCCATAGCCAACTGCCATTTGAAGAGGCTCATTGGCACGGAAGTTTAGCGCCTGCTTTTGCCAATAAAAACTTCACGCAAACTTTTGACCCACAGCGCCACGCCATTGCGGAGCACTTTCAGGATGGGCGGCGCGCGTACATAGGCGACGCCTGTTATGCCCCGCAGCCCAACTTATTGGAGTCGCAGAACAGCGGCATGGAAGACGCTTGGGTGTTGTCGCGGATGATGGAGAACTACGAAGAAGATATTGGTGATGGGCTAAGAGAATACGAGCGCTTCCGGCGTCCGCGAGCCCTACGGGTTGCAAAAGCAAGTCAGCAACGGCTAACTTCGCTCACCCAAAAGTCAACAAACTCGCGTTTTTGGGGATATGTTGGCCAAGCGCTCTCCACACGTTTTTTACCTGAGATCGCCATGCAAAAACAAGATTGGTTTCACCAGCACAATGTCATCAAGGGCTTTCGTTAAAGGGCTTTCGTTAAAGGGCTTTCGTTAAAATACTCTTCAACCTCGGCTCAACTCTTTCAGCAACCGGCTTTTAGCACCAAAGGTCTTGCTCAAAAACTGCATCTGATCGCCCAAAATCCGCCCAGAATTAATCAACGCTAAATATTCAGACAAATTGGGCACATAAGGTAAGGCGAGCAACTCCAGAGAACAATCATCTAACAATCGATTACCTTTGAAGTGATTACAGCGACGGCACGCAGCCACGACATTATCCCAGTGGTCTGCGCCGCCCTTTGAAACAGGCAAAACATGGTCCCGTGTTAAATCAAAGTCGGCAAAGGGCTTGCCGCAGTACAGGCACATGTTGCCATCCCGCCGAAACAACGCAGGATTAGAAAGAGGCACCACTACTCCATCCCGAGACACCACCCTTCCATCACAGGCAATAATGCTATGAATGGTCATAGTGCTGGTTGTGCCGTCTAAGCGCGAATGACCGCCTCGAATAGACAACAACGGCTGACCCACCGTCCAACTGACGAGCTCCCGGGCATACAAACACACAGCATCTTGCCAACTGACCCACTCTACTGGCTGCCCAGCAATGTTGAGTCTTAAAATACGCGGAATCCGATCAAAATCAGATATTGTCGCCAGCATCTAACCTCCTTACGAGTTACCAAGTCCTTTTAGCTCACTTACGCTCATTTAAACTATAGAGAAAATAGGACAAATCTTCGTCTCTGGCAAACGCTATCCAACCGAATAGCCTGCCATTTCTTCCATTCAGCAGTTCATCCTTTACAGCCATCTGCAACATCGGCAGAGTGGCCGGATGAAAAATCAACTTTTACTTATTTCTCTGACCACGACATTGCTACTCGGTTGTTCTAGCACAGCCAGAAAAACAGAGGTTCCGCCCAACAAAGAAGCAAATAGCGAACCCAAAAGCTGGTTTTGCGAAGGCGCGTTGGAGAATGCTTCCGGAGATTGGGATTGCGCACAGCTAACTAAGCAAGAGGTTGCTCAACGCAAAGCCGAACACGAAAAGGAAAAGGAAAAGGAAAAGGAAAAAGAACCAGCAAATGTAGAATCTGCAAGCGGCCATCAGGTCGCCAAAACAAAAAGTACTACAGCCAGGCAATTTCTCGCAATTGACGCCAAGACCCCTTTATATATCTCGTTGGCCTATAAGCCCAAAACGCCTACCTTTTTACTCGCCCTACCAGAGACATTTTGGGCGATACAAATAATGGCATTGCCAAACCAAGATGACTTGAATGACTTTGTCGTAGACAAACAGCTTATTGGCGTAGCGGGCGCAAAAATAGCATCCAATGGGAAGCTATTTTATGTTTTGCTTTTAGGTGTGTATGAATCAAAGTCTATCGCTAAGGAAGCATGGGAAAGTAGGCCACAATCTATCCGAGGTCTAAAACCCTTTTACCGTTCGCTAAGCTCGCTACAAAAAGCCATCCGTGCTGTCGAAAACTTGTAATCAAACCTCACATCAACCTGTCTCTTATACACATCTGACGCTGCCGACGAATAGAGAGGTG
>CAJXUL010000063.1 GCA_913060615.1 uncultured Gammaproteobacteria bacterium
CTATTCGTCGGCAGCGTCAGATGTGTATAAGAGACAGGCTTCAAATTCCACATGGGTCATAGCGGCTTTAATGATCGCTGGCGCGGTATCATGGTTGATGTAGTCAAACAATAATTCCATGCCGTCGTGCAATTTTTCTGGGCGGATTGGAACAAATAATATTTTCGACTTATGCCTATCGGCAAGATAGTTTTGATCTTGTTTGAACTGTCCCGGAGATTTTGTGGCGCCTCGTCCGAATGATAAAAGCTGCTGATGAACTGTTTTGATCATAGATTGAGAGATGGGGTAGCCGTCATTCATTGCGATCTGTGCGGACTTTAAGGCGCGTTGATAAAGAATGGTTTCTATTACTTCTGCTCGAACGTTAGACGTATTGGCTGCGCCCCCCTCATGGTCCGCCTCGTATTTCAGGATTTCATCCATCGTACTTATCGTGCCTTCCATGCGTGACGAAATAACCGCCTCTTGGTTTCTCAGAGGGGCCAATAGTATCTCGCTATTATGCATATTCTTAAGCATCTGGTCGTAACGTGCGATTGCGTCGGTAGCGCTTATGAGGTCATCGACAAAATTGCCATAGTTAAGCCGGTTTGGTGGAAATTTGTCGTAGTGGTAATGCACCGCGCTTGCTAAATCTAGTTCCATAGCTGTCTTTAGACTCTCATTATTTGGAAGATATTCATGTCAAATGGATAGGCCATTATACTTTTCATGGTTTGAAGATCAAATATTGCAAAAAGTGAGAGTCAAATAGCTTTGACGTGTTTTTGTTGAGGTCTAGCGACTTTGACTCTCATTTATTGCTTGTTTTGAGAGTCTAAGCGTTTTGTTGGAAATCTAGTGAGGTCTATTGCAGCTTCTATGTAGGGTGATCAAGTGTAGGTGGGTAAGATATCCGCAGGTAGAGAAAGTGCTTTGTGCCTTTTTATCGGTTGTAAGAGGGTTGGGCTTAGATTGAAAGAAGGCTTAAAGCGTTTGCCGGCAGAGGTTGATGAACCTCGCCTGTCCAACCTTTTACTGAATCTAAGGGACTCTATTGCTACTCGTGCCAAGTTCAGCGAGGACTGGGTTAGGTGTTGTACCTAACCCAGTCGCAAGCGGGTTTAGTCTTTACCATACAACGTCACAACACACGCGCCACCAAGGCCTAGGTTGTGTTGTAGGCCGTGTTTAGCACCTTCTACTTGGCGAGCACCGGCGTCGCCGCGAAGTTGCCATACAAGCTCTGTACATTGCGCCAGACCGGTGGCACCCAATGGGTGTCCTTTAGACAGCAAGCCGCCTGATGGGTTGGTTACAACTCGGCCGCCGTAGGTGTTTTGGTCGTCGCAAATAAACTGCTCTGCGGTGCCTTCGCCAGTTAAGCCCAGTGCCTCATAAGTGAGTAGCTCGTTTGCGGTGAAGCAGTCGTGCAACTCACAAACCTGAACATCCTCTGGGCCAACGCCCGCTTCAGCGTAGACTTTCTCCGCTGCTGATTTAGCCATGTCGTAACCCACTAGTTTGCGCATGGAGTGATCTTCCAGCGTGCTTGGGAAGTCAGTGGTCATTGCTTGAGCTTTAATGCGGATGACGTTATTTAAACCATGCTTTGCAGCAAACTCGTCGCTGCAAATCACTGCGGCGGCGGCGCCACATGTAGGTGGGCAGCACTGGTAACGGGTTAATGGGCCATAGATGTGTGGGGACTCCATCACCTCTTCTAGGGTCAATTGGTTGCGGAATACCGCATATGGGTTATTTGCCGCGTGGCGTCGTGCTTTCACTGAAATCTTTGCAAAAGTAGACATCTCGGTGCCGTATTGGTCAGCATACTCGCGTCCTGCGCCACCAAAATACTGGGCTGCATCAGGTGCGCCGCGATCGGTGTCTTGCATAGACTTACGTTCTTTGAAAAAGCGCTTCATTGGGCTTGGGCGGTCGCTGAACACGGCGCCTAGTGCGCCGGGTACCATTTGCTCAAAGCCTAGTGCAAGCGCGCAGTCTACAACACCGGATTGCACGGCTTGGCGCGCTAAGAACAGTGCAGAAGAGCCTGTGGCACAGTTGTTGTTGACGTTGATGATGGGCACGCCGGAAAGACCTAGGCCATAAACTGCGGCTTGCCCTGCGGTGGAATCACCGTACACGTAGCCCACATAAACTTGGCCTACTTTAGAATAGTCGATGCCTGCATCTTCTATCGCTAGCCGTGCGGCAGCTTCGCCCATAACTGGATAATCGTCACTTGCACCTGGCTTGGTGAAAGGAATCATTCCTACGCCTGCAACATTAACGCCCATAACCCTTCTCTCTTATATGTGGATAATTGAAGCCAGATATTAAGCTACACCGCTACTTATCGCCAAGCCCCATTGGGCGTGAATTGCTCTGGACGAGTTGAGGCTAGTCGGTGCTAGTGGTAATTGGTTATCTTTTGGGTGGGTTAGCTATACCCTCTACACCGTGGAGCGGTGCTTTAGCGCGCTTGATCTGTGTGTTGGTGGCCATCAAATGGCAATATGAAAGGCTATCAGCAGTCTCAAACTGGCCCTATGTTTTAGTTATTCGGGTCATTTGTTAACGAATTGGAATTAAAAACATGCGGCCGATTTTTTTTGATTTAGATGGCACTTTGACCGACCCTAAAGAGGGCATTACTGGGTGTATTCAATATGCCATGGAGAAACTGGGCGAACCGGCCCCCAGCAAAGATGATTTAACTTGGTGTATTGGGCCATCGCTCATCCATAGCTTCGATATTTTGGTTGGCGCAGAGCGCTCAATACAGGCTGTAGAGTTTTATCGAGAACGCTTCAGCACGGTGGGTCTTTTTGAAAACATCCCGTATGCGGATATTGCGCATGTGCTTGGCACGTTGAAGAGTGCCAGACACCCGCTGTTCGTTGCTTCAAGTAAGCCCCTCGTCTTCGTTGATCGAATCCTCAAACATTTCGAGTTATTCGAATACTTCCAAGCCACCTTCGGCTCCAATTTAGACGGCACATTGGCTGACAAGTCTGAACTGTTGGCCCATGCGTTGAACACCACAGGGTTCGTAGGCTCGGATTGCTTAATGATTGGCGACCGCATGCACGATGCTCAAGGAGCCGCCAGTAATGGCATGGATTTCATTGGTGCACTTTATGGGTATGGCAATGTGGCAGAGTACCAGCAGCATGGTTTCAGCTGCTGGGTTGAAAGCCCAAGAGATTTATTGGAGATGATCGGTAGCTAATCTTGACCAGTGCTCGTGGGCAAGAGCTACTATTACTACAGCTAAAAGCGGTGAGGGTACCCCGCTGCTTTCAATTTTTTCTAGTTATTGACCTATTAGGGATTTGAAGCCTCGATGGTCGACAACATCTGAAATGAGTTTCTGCACAGCAGGTCCAAACGCATCCGCTACGTTTTTGCAAGCGCTGTAAGCTGAGTAACTAGTTCTGAAGGGGTAGTTAGTATTTACCGTGTAACCTTCTGATTTATTTGAGGACACCTTGAACTTTAGGTCCCAACTTGCAGGAGATAAAGAGCTAAATTTCATAGATTCCAATTGCCCGTTAATTAGAATACTTCCGTCTACATCATAGACTTGCGCTAAAAACAGCTCCGTCTGCATGGCTTCTCGAATGTACTCAGCAGTTGTTTTTCCTGGCGAAACATCAACCGGGCCATTTAGCCGGCAGGTAAGCTTACTAATACCCTGTCCCTCAGTGAAGTTGCCTAACTGGATCTTGGTATTGGAGTCTGCAATGACTTTCTGGAATTTTAAGACATTATTGGTGGAGGATGTGTAGGGCCTTGATGATGTTGTCTCACACCCGAACAAGAATGCGGCTGAACTGATTAAAAGCAAAGTGCTAACTTTTTTCATCATTTTATTTCCCGTATGTTTGTCGCTATAGCTAAAAGGCTTAACGTCCTCTGAGTTTTGCAGGCGCAAAAAAATCTTGCTTGCTTCACAGCACAAAAGAGATCAGTATCTTGATGGTCTTTTTTGCCTGCTCTTGTATAACTGCCTTATTCGAAGGTCCGCATATATAATGCGTCTTTGATTGTAGGCGGTTTAGAAAAAATACTTTGCCGAAAGGTTTGGAAGGTATATTTTTTGCTCTGAGCGGTGACTTTTCGTTTGCTTCGCACTACTGTTTAGGCTGCGGGCGCTTTTGTAGTGAGTAGCTGCTTATTTCTTGGCGTTTTTTTCAGCAATTTCTTCATGATTTTGAATAACTCGCACTATCACCACAGCTAAAAAGGCTTTAGCAAATTCTGGGTCTAGATCATGCTGCAATGCCAGTTCGGTTATGCGCTGATATTGCTTTGCTTCGCGATCAGTGTCTTTAGCCGGTAAATTGTTTGCAGCTTTGTATTCGCCAACCTGGTGGGTGATTTTAAATCGCTCTGCGAGTTTGGCGATGATCGCATTATCTATGTCGTCGATTTTTGTTCTTAGTTCGTCTAACGTTTCCACACTTCTTCCTTAGTCACTGACTAAACGCTATTTCCTCTAGAGTGATGTGACCTAGCGTATTTTGAGCCTTTTTATTGAGCTTTGTTATAGCGCTTTGTTATTGCGCTTGGTTGTAGATATACACCTGCACGTACATTGTTATCCGGGCCTGTTAGTTCGGCCTTCGAACAGGTGGCTTGGCCGAATGGCTTCGTACTCTGCCAACACAGGGGCGAACTCTTCTGGGGTGCTTGCATGAATGATAATGCCGTCTGCACCGGCGGTGAACTGATCTACCCATCTTTGTGCGCAGGTTTTTGCATTGCCGACGGCTGCTGGACGCCAACTTTCTGGTATGAGTTTTTCTATGCTTTCTAGCTCGCTAAGTGTGGCTACGCTGTCTATGGCACCCTTCATGCCAGCAACTACCGGCGCCTCTCTGAATTTACGTAAGATCTCAGTGTCCCAGTCGTTTACGCCTACTAACAACTCGCCGTAGCCTTTGATCTGTAAGTAGGTTGCTAGGCGAGCCACAATGAGTTTGAGGTAATGGGCGTCGCTGATATCACAGGCGGTTGCGAACACTGACCATAGTTTGCCGCCGCTTTTATGCGCCTGCGCTTCGCCTGCGCGAAAACTGGCAACGGCATTGCTGAGTGCTTGATCGCTCATAAATGTATGCAGGTGCGCGCCATCATAAATGCGCCCTGCATTTTCTAAACTTTTTGGGCCAAAGCCGACATATAAAACCGGTATGTCTTCATCTACATAGTGTGCCAGTTGCAGTGCGTGGTATTGGCCCAGTTCACTGTCGTGATTCATTACGGTTTCACCGCGCCAAAGTTGGCGCAATAATTTGATAAAGGCTTCTTCACGGGCGTAGGTTGGAAAATCTACATTCATCGCCTGCCAACGCAGTTTCACGCCTTTGGCTAAGCCTAAGCTGAACCGGCCCTGAGATAAGCTACTCAGAGTTGATCCCATTGAGGCGGTGATGACCGGATGGCGTGTGTTTAAGTTGGTGCCTGATGTGCTGATGAAAATTGAATCTGTAACGGCGGCCACGGCACCGCACACTGCGGCGATTTCTTTATAGTCCGCGCGCTCAGAAATCATTATGCCGCCAATGCCTAACGCTTCTGCATCTTTTGCTTGATTCAAAATGTCTCTTGGCGTGCGTGTGTGGCCCGGCAAGCCGTAAAAGGCCAGTTCAGGAAATTTTGATGTGTAGTTTGGATGCATGGATTTGCCGAATAAGTTTATGGTCGAATGCTGTGCATGTACGGATTAAGGAACGTGTTGGTTGGGTCTACGCTGTCGCGTACGCGCCACCAGTCGTTCCAGCGTGGGTGTAGGTCCGCCATCTGCTGGCCATTCAAATAGTTTACTTTGCCCCAGTGTGGCTTGCCGCCGTGGGCTAAGAAAATTTCTTCGCAGGCGCGGTAGTAGGCTTCGTCTGGTTCATCAATGCCTTGGTGTACGGATATGGTCACGGTAGGGCGCTGGTAGGCGGTAGATAGCCAAACATCGTCCTGGGCTAACGTGCGGTACTCAACTGGCCAGCTAACATTGGTGAATGTATCAGCTAACAGTTTTTGAATATCGTTCATGCAGGCAACGCCCGATTCTGCCGGCACACTGTATTCCATCTCAGTATGTTTATGCGGTCGATGGTTTGGCAGTACCTCATAACTCCAGCCGTGGCGTTGACCTTCGCCACCCAGTGGGTACTGGCCGGGTTCTGTAGTTTCGTTAATCACCTTTACCTGGGCAGTATCCGTGCGCGGGTACCAAAAGAACTCGCAATGTCGGTTGTCGGCTATGTATTGATCTAGCTCCTGGAGCAGGGTGGTGAGAGGTGTTTGCCAAGTTTTCTCAATCAAGCGAAAAGAGGGGTTAAGCGCGAGCTGTAGCCGCGTGATAATGCCAAAGGCACCGAGGTGTAGGCGACTGGCTTGCCACAGTTCCGAGTTTTCGGTTGCAGAGCAATCTACCAAGCTGCCGTCTGCTAACGCCAACCTTGTGCCCACTACGCGGCTACTGAGGTTTTGCAGTGTAGCGCCGGTGCCATGTGTGCCTGTGGCAGTTGCACCAGATATGCTTTGTTGGTCTATGTCGCCTTGGTTGGGTAGGGCTAGGCCCACTTGATGCAAAGCATTGCCCAAACTAAAGATGCGGCTGCCGCCCCAGACCCAGGCGGTGTTAGATGCGCAGTCGCTGGAGATGACACCAGATAAACCGAGGGTGTCGACAATAACGTCATTATTGCCAACCAAGTCTTGGTGGCTGTGACCGCCGCCCACCGCGCGCAGACTTTGGCCTGCTTGTCTGCATGCTAGTGCCAAAGACGCTGCTTGATCTTCTGAATATACGTGGGTTAAGTGTTGGGGCTTATGTTTAAGTCTGCCCGACCAGTTATGCCATTGCGCCATGTGGGTTCCCGTTCTGAACTGTTAGTTATGTGCTTTTTCTTTTGTGCAGAAAGTTTCTTGCTGTTACTTTTTTGTTACTACTTTCCTGCTAGCAGCGGCCCGCTATTACCTGCCTGTAAACACCGGTGTGCGTTTGGCCATAAATGCGGCCACTGCTTCTTTGTGGTCTTTGGTAGAGGCGCAGCGCATTAGGCGGTCGGCTTCCATATTAAGCGAGGCGCGCAGGTCGCAACCGGTAGCCGCGTTAATATTCTCTTTCATGTAGCCCAAAGCGATTGGCGGACCAGATGCAATGTGTTTGGCTAGGTTCATGGTTTCAGTTAAGAAATCTTCGTCTGGCACCACTTGGTTAAAAATGCCTAGGGCTAGGGCTTCATCTGATTGCACGCGTCGCGCGGTGTAAAAGAGCTCTTTGGTTTTTGCAGGACCAACCAATTGATTGAGTAGCCAGCTACCGCCGTAATCTCCAGAAAAACCGATGTTTCTATAGGCGGTGGTGACAAATGCTGAGGCTGCGGCAATGCGAATGTCGCAGGCCAGCGCAATGCAAAAACCAGCGCCTGCCGCTACGCCCGGTAATGCGGCGATAGTGGGTTTGGAGTGTTCAAACAGCCTAGGGGTCAATGTGTCATGTTTATGTTGCAGTGCACGAGTGCGTTCTTGAATGGTGGGCTTGGGCGCGTCAGGGTCGGCGTTGCCTGCGCCCATGCCGCCGATATCGCCGCCTGCACAAAATGCGGAGCCGGCACCGGTGATGACAAGGCAGCCCACGTCTTGGCGGGTGTCCAGATCAAGCAATACCTGACGTAACGCGGGCGTTAGGTTGTCGGATAAAGCGTTACGCTTTTCTGGTCTATTTAGGGTGATTGTGGCCACGCGATCTTCAATGTGGCAAAGCAGTTCGTCGGTACCTGTATCTATAGTTAAGCTCATGTTTACTCCCCAGTTTTGTCTTCGCTTTATTTTTTATTCTAGTCATCGGTGGTTGAAGTCATTTTCTTCATGACCCAAGTGTGCCTATATATGGCCCTTATCTTTAAGAGCAGTTTGTTCTTCAGCGCTGTAGCCGATTTCCTGCAATATGTCTTGAGTGTGGCTGCCCACCTCACCGCCGGGCCAAGTTGTAGCGCCGGGTGTGGCGGAAAGCTTGGGCAATATTGCGGGTATTTTTAGCGTGCTGTCTGCCATGCCATCCTGACCTTTGACGACTACTTCTTCAAACATTTCCCGGGCTTGGTAGTGCGGGTCATTAAAGGCGTCCTCTATGCTGTAGATCGGTCCCACCGGCACATCTACTTGTTCAAGGCAGGTAATGACCGTGGCTGAGGTGTTAACGGATGTCCATGCAGCAATGGCATTGTCGATGCTTTGTTGTTGAATTACGCGGCCTGGATTTTTTTCCAGCGCGGGGTCTTCGGCGAGATCGCCACGGCCTATGGCCTTCATTAGTCTCACGTAAATAGAATCGCCATTGCCGCCAATGACTACATGTTTGCCGTCTGCGCAGAGGTAGGTGTTGGTGGGTACGATGCCGGTTAGGGTAGAGCCTGCGGGTTCTCGGATTGCGCCGCCGCCGTCATACTCGGGCACAATGCCTTCCATTAAATTGAACATTGACTCGTATAAGGCAACGTCGACTACCTGGCCAGCAGCCTGTTCTTCGCCGTGATTGGCCTTAGTATTTTTTTTCGCCATCAGTGCCAGCAATATACCGATGACGGCGTGTATGCCCGCCACGCTATCGCCTAAACTCAGGTTGGGGCGTACGGGTACTTCGCCGGGAAAGCCGTTGATGTAGCGAAAGCCGCTAAAGGCTTCTGTGACCGAGGCGTAGCCGGGTTTCTTGCTATAGGGGCCAGTCTGGCCATAGCCAGATATACGCGTGTAAATAAGATCTGGGTTAGCGGCTTTAACATCTTCAGGGCCAAGGCCCCACTTTTCCATAGTGCCGGGTTTGAAGTTTTCGATCAGCACATCTGCTGTGTCTATAAGTTGGCCGAGGATTTTGCGACCCTGAGCCTCGCGCAGATTCACCGTTACCGACTTTTTGTTTCTGCCCAAGCTGCGCCACCAATAGCCGGTGCCGCTCTCATCTAATAGGCGCCAGTTGCGTATCGGGTCGCCACTGCCTGGCGGCTCAACCTTAATTACTTCAGCGCCGAAGTAGGCGAGCATTGTGCCAGCAAAGGGGCCTGCTAAAAGCTGGCCCACCTCAATAACCCGAATGCCGTCTAATGGACGAGGGTTGGTCATTTACTGGTGTCCTTAGCCGCACTGTTACGCTGCACGTTACGAAATGGGCCTTCATCAAAGCGTGGTTCTTTGGGCAAACCTAAAACCCGTTCGGCAACAATATTGCGCTGTATTTCGTCGGTACCACCGGCAATAGACACTGCTGGAACTGAAACCAATATTTCTGCGACAACACCGTCGTGCACACTGGTTGGACCGGTGAGCAGAGCGTCGTTGGCGCTGATGTTGGTGTGCACCCGGGCCGCAAGGCGGGCTATTTCGCTTGCGGCTAGTTTGCCTAGCGATCCTTCTGGTCCCTGAGGCTTGCCAGCTTTTTGTGCGGCTTTTGCGCGTTGGGCCGTCCACTTGGCAGATTCAGACAAGATATGTAGTCGGGCAATTTCTTGGCGCTGCACTGGGTCATTGATCGCGCCGGTTTCCTCAGCCCGCTGCATGACCAAATCTACTCTGCCAGCACGCTGGGGGTACCATGTATAAGGTTCGTTAGAAATATCCAATTCTTTTTTCAGTTCAACGAAGATTCGCCCCTTTTGTTTAACCCTTTTATTTTCTCGGCTACGGTCGAACGAGCGTCGCTCGTGGGCAAGGGTTGTCATTGCCACCTGCCAGCCATTACCGGCGGTGCTTATGAGGTTCTCTCGAGGTATTCGTGCATCGGTAAAGAACACCTCGTTAAATGATGCATGGCCGTTCATTTGACTAAGTTGGCGTACTTCTACGCCGGGTTGATGCATGTCCAGGATGAAGTAGCTTAAGCCTTTGTGTTTGGCCTCGTCCCAATCTGTGCGAGCAATAAGTAGACCGTAGTGCGCGTGGTGCGCGCTGGTATTCCAGACCTTTTGACCATTAATGATGTATTCGTCGCCATCCAAGTCTGCACGGGTTGTCGCACCGGCTAAATCTGAGCCACTGCCGGGTTCGCTGAACAGTTGGCACCAATGGTCTTCGCCGGTCAGTATGCGGCGTAGGTATTGGCGCTTTTGTTCGTGATTGCCGTGTTCTAGAAGGGTTGCGGCTGCGAGCATTCTGACGCCCGTTTGTGCGGTACCCACTGCGCCGAAGTCTGCGAACACATCCTCAATTGCGGCGCTGACTTCAACGGACAGTCCTCTGCCAAAATAGTCTTCAGGCCAGTGCGCTGCGCCCCAACCTGATTCTGCAAGCAGGGTACGCCACTGCACAAGGTCCGCTTCTGCGTCCCAGTTTTCGCTCAGCCACTGATGAACGTGTTGTGTTATTTCTTGTGTAGATTGTGGTTGCTGAGATTGCATTAAGCAGAATTCCTTAGGTCGGTGGATTGAGCGCATAGGGCGGTGAGCATGCGCTCTCTGTGCTCGGCAGGGCTGCCGAGAAATACTTCGGAACTTTTTGCTCGCTTAAACCACAGGTGAGTATCATTTTCCCAAGTGAAGCCAATACCGCCGTGCATTTGTATGCACTCAAGGGCGGCGTGCAGATACACTTCGCTGGCAGCGGCTTTGGCCAAACTTGCATGCTCAGTGACTTTGTCTATATCGGCGGTTTGATCATTTGTTGACCATAGTGCGTTGTCCGCAAGTGTTTGCGCTGCCTGATAGGCCGCGCTTTTGGCGAGTTCTAATTCCAGCAATAAATCTGCAAGGCGATGCTTAATGGCCTGAAAGGAGGCAATGCTGCGACCAAACTGAAAGCGCAGCTGGGTATAGCTTAAGGCGCTGTCTAGAAGGGTTTGTGCACCGCCGACCATTTCATTGGCCAGTGCTGTACTGGCGATATCTACCAATAGGCGCAGTTGCTCTGGCTTGCTGTTATTTAGTCTCTGGGCCGGGCTATCGGTAAATTCCACATCAGCTAATTTGCGTGTTGGGTCCATGCTGTCTAAGGCCGTGATGCTTACGCCCTGAGCGGCGGCATCGACGACGAAAAAGCCAAAATCTTGGTCATCATTGGCAACCACAATAAGGGTGTCAGCATTGCAGGCATCCACTACAAAGCGCTTGCGGCCGTTTAAGAGGTGTCCGTTGTCTGTCCTAGTTGCCGTGGAGGAAAAAGTTGCCGCGGTGGAAAAAACCTCATCAGTCCATATGCCGCGGTCTTCAGTCACGGCAAGACAAGCGATCTTTTCGCCTGAAATAATCTCTGGCAGTAAGGTTTCTTGCTGCAATTCATCACCGGCTATGCGTAGGGCATTTGCCGCGCAAACTGCCGAGGCGAAGTAGGGGCCGCAGTAAAGGCTTTTGCCCATTTCCTCGCAGACAATGGCCATTTCTACCGGCCCAAAGCCAGCGCCACCCAGCTCTTCTGGCATGTGTACACCGGTCATACCTAATTGCTGGCTGAGTTGTTGCCAGACCATTGAATCAAAGCCCTGCGCCGTCGCCATTAGCCTGCGGACGTCCACTGTGCTTGATTTGTCCTTCAGGAATCTGCTGACGCTGTCACGAAATTGCTCCTGATCTTCGGTGAAAATAAATGCCAAGGTATCTCTCTCCAGTAAAACGCATTGGGTTTAATGTACCATGATCAAGATTTTGAACTATAGACCCCAGATAGAACTAAGCATGAAAGCAATTACCTGTATTGAAGATTTAAGAGTCCTCCATGAACGCCGAGTGCCGCGCATGTTCTACGACTATGCCGAGTCTGGCTCTTGGTCTGAGAGTACTTTTAGGCGCAACGCTCAGGCTTTTGCCGAGATTCAGTTGCGTCAAAGGGTGGCCATGGATATCAGTCAGCGCAGCATTGCTGGGCAAATGCTCGGGCAGTCTTGGGCTATGCCCGTTGCACTAGCACCAACGGGGTTGACCGGCATGCAGCATGCCAATGGTGAGATCCTCGCGGCCCAAGCCGCGGAAGACTTTGGCGTGCCTTTTACGCTTTCAACCATGAGCATTTGTTCGATAGAAGATGTGGCGGCACATACGCAAAAGCCGTTTTGGTTTCAGCTTTACGTAATGAAAGACAGAGAGTTCATCAGTGCACTGATTCAGCGTGCGAAGGCCGCAAATTGCAGCGCCTTGGTACTGACTTTAGATTTGCAAATTATTGGTCAGCGCCACAAAGACATTAAAAATCAAATGACAGCGCCGCCGCGTTTGACACTCGACAACCTAATTAATATGGCGACTAAACCGCGCTGGTGTATGGGCATGCTGGCAACTCGGCGGCACAGTTTTGGCAACATTGTGGGCCATGCAAAAGGCGTTGAAAATTTGACCTCGTTGTCTGAGTGGTCGGCGGAGCAACTAGATCCTGCACTGAGCTGGGATGATGTGGCCTGGGTGAAAGAGCAGTGGGGCGGTAAGCTCATTTTGAAGGGCATTATGGACCGCGAAGACGCGGCAATTGCCGCTGGTCTGGGCGTGGATGCAATTATTGTTTCTAACCATGGCGGTCGCCAGTTAGATGGTGCGCCGGCGTCAATGGACGTGCTCACCGGTGTGATTGAAGCTGTTGCTCAGCGCTGCGAAGTTTGGCTAGATGGCGGCATAAGGTCTGGCCAAGACGTATTTAAGGCCAAGGCGCTGGGCGCAGATGGCACACTTATTGGCAAAGCATTTTTGAATGGCTTAGGCGCGCTGGGCAAACCTGGTGTTACTCAATGCCTTGAGATTATCGCCAAGGAGTTGGATCTAACCATGGCGTTTTGTGGTAAAACAGATTTGTCTAAGGTGGGCAGTGAAGTGATATGGCAGGGCTGATCTGGCTTTGGATAAAGCAGTGCAGACCAACAGCCCACCAGCCCAATAAATAGGTCTGTAGGCTGTTTGCTATCTTTTGCTAGAAGTCAGGCTGAACCCCCTTGCTTAAAACCATTTCTTAAGAACGCTTCTTAAAATCATATTAAAAATCATAGCTGATGTTGGCCGTGGTAACGGAATCTAAATCTTCAAATTCTTCGCCACCGGCATTGAAGCCTGGGTTTTCGGTTTGCTTCCACTCGGTGGCTAATTTCAATGCCAGTGCACCGGTTAAGCTGGCGCTGACTGAAAAACCCAATCTAGAAATTGTGTTGTCGTTACCTGCATCAATGACCAAAAATTGTTCAAATTTTGCTGTTTCGCTGAAGTCCCAGACGTAGTTTTCACCAACGTGCAATACCACCTCGCTTTCACTGCCGCCCTGCACTGGGTTATTGACTCGATAGGCAGGACCTATATCTATTTGCATTTGCTGACTTAACTTATTGATTACTTTATGACCGTAACCCACACCGAAGGCAGATTGTTCATCAAAGCCGCTGAAACGGTCTTTTTCATAGTTGGCGAATACGTACAACGATTTAACTTCGTCTAGTTTGCGGTCAGTTTGATAGTTGAAGTTGTATTTTTCTGCTGACCTTTGGCTGTTACTTAAGCCGTTGTTGGGGACCTCGGAAGATGCGCCAATGCCAGCTAAGGTTAGGCTATGCAACCAATTTTTGGTCTCTCTAGTTAGCGATAGCTTGGCATTAATATTGGTCGATTCAGAGTTACCACTGGTACTGACATAACCCAACTCCGCGGAGCCTGTGAGCCAGGGGGTTGCGGCGGTTTGGGCGCTTACCGTTTGAGTCGTCAACATGCCGGTGATTGCTAGAGCGCCGCTTAAGGCGGTTTTTATTTTCGTTACTTGCATCAACTGTCCTTTGATAGTGCTTCGGTGTTTCTTGTTTGGTTTTGGATTGGTTTTGGATTGGTTCTTAGGTGGTCTTTAGGTGGTCTTTAGATGTCCCTTAAGTACTTTTTGATCGCCTAACGATTTAGGTTGTTTTAGTGTGGATGTCCATTTGTGGGTAGGGGATTTCAATACCTAACTCGTCAAAGCGCATTTTTATGCGCTCGTTTAGGTCGAAGTAAACGCCCCAATAGTCTGCACTTTTAACCCAAGGTCGAAAGACGAAATTAACCGAGGAATCTGCCAGTTCCACCACACCTACTGTGACGTCTTGGTCTTTGAGTATTCGCTCATTGTCGGCTGCTATGGCCAGTAATTCGGTTTTTACTTGCTGGATGTCAGCGTTGTAGCTGACCCCTACAATCAGATCTACCCGTCTAGTGGGCTGGGTGGAATAATTGGTGATGTTGCTTGAGAAAATAGAACTGTTAGAAATAGTGATGGTTTTATTGTCAGGCGTGGTTAGCGTGGTAGCAAAAATCGCCAGCTCTTTAACAATACCGGCTTCACCGGCGACCTCAACAAAGTCGCCGATTTTTAGTGGTCGTAAAAGAATGAGCATTACCCCCTGTCTCTTATACACATCT
>CAJXUL010000064.1 GCA_913060615.1 uncultured Gammaproteobacteria bacterium
AGAGACAGTGGGTGTGCCGATCACGGCAGCGGCGTTGTTTGAAACCACATTGGTCAGAATGGCTAATAACAACATTAACGCAGACAAAATAATTGATGGGCTTGCGCCCTGAGTGACAAATAGAAAAACCTCTGTGAGGTAAATGGTCGCTCCGGTTTTTTGCAGCGCCATACCTAGCGCCAGGCTGGCGGCTACTACGAAGTAGACGGAAGGACTGACCGCCCGGATTGCAGCGCCAGTGCTCAGGCAGCGAGTCAGCAGCATTGCCGCTGTGCCGGTCAACGCAGCTACTGCTATAGGTAACAAGCCGCTGCCTGCTAAAACCACAACGCTGATAATAATAGTTAGCGCAATGGGTGCTTTGTCAGTTTTTGGCAGCGTAATGCTGCCATCCAAGACCAAAAATTCTGTAGAGCTTTTGAGCTGGCTGACTTGGTTCTTTGCGCCCTGAAGTAGCAGTACATCGCCAGGCCTGAGAATGACTTGTTGTATCTCTTGGCTTGCCTGCCAAATGTCTTTGCCTGCCCTGTGCAGGGCTAAAACCACCAATTGATGTTGTTGAATAAAGTGAGTTTCACTTAGGTTGGTTTGATCTAGGTTAGAGCCCTGCACCACAGCTACTTCTACCAGCGTTTGGTCGGCGGCTGTGAGGGGGTGTTCATCTGAAACAGGTGTTTCCGCAGCTTGAGGCGCTTCGTTAAAAGCATCGCTTTGTTTTTTTTCAGTTTCGGCAAAGAGCACGCCTTCTAAAGCTTCCTCATATTGTTTGAGATTTTGCGGCGTGTCGCGTATCCGCAGGCGGTCCCCTTGGGCAAGTATCAAGTCTGGCAGAGGCATAACTACTGTTTCGTCCCGAAGAATTCGCTGCACTTGCATAGTCGGGCCTGCGGCAGTTCTTGCTTCGGCAAAGGTTTTGCCAATCATGTGACTGTCAGCGCTGATTTGTAGGCGCGCTTCAAACAATCTTGGCGAGTGGTCGCTGAGTTGTGAGCTACGATCAGGTAGTAATTTGGGTGCTATGAGCCACAGGTATAGGATAGCGACGCCACTGGACAACAGGGCCGGCAGTGCGAAATCGAACATGCCAAATGCTTTTAGACCTTGATCTTGGGCCAGACTGACCACCAGCAGGTTGGTGGAAGTGCCAATGGTGGTGGCCATGCCGCCAACTAAGGTGGCAAAGCCCATTGGCATAAGGACTTTCGATGGCGACTTGTTAGTGCGCAAGCAAACGGAAATGAGTATGGGCAAGAGCAATACGACTATAGGTGTATTGTTGACAAAAGCAGACAGTATGCCGCCCACGATGAGGGTCAGCAGAAGGGAAAAAACGGGTGCTTTGCCCCATAAGCCAGAGAGCAAACGGCCAACTGGTTCCAATGCGCCGGTGCGTACCAAGCCTTGGCCTAAGACCATAAGGGCGCACACGCTGATAAGTGCTTCATGGGCTAAGCCGGCAAAAAACTCGGTGGCTTTTACGTCTTCGAAGGGTGCAATGGCAAAGCCTAAAACAATAATGCCAAGTAAACACAGAGCGGTGATTTCAAGTTTTAGCTCTTCTCGGCTAAACAGCACTAAGGCGACCACGGTCAATGCCATCATGGCCACAGCATGGGCGTTGGGTAACTCTGGCATATCAATCATCTGGCATCCTATTTGCTTAAACCTGCATAGTTAACTTATAGCTGAAAACAGCGCTTAACTTGCCTTAGCCTACTGCTGTTATTAATTTAGATCCATGCCAGTGCATTTGGTCACTATGCAGTACACTGCGTCAGTCTTATTATGGGCACCTTAACCGGTGGTCTCGAATTTCGCCTGAAAGGCGGATATTTGGGTTATCAATCTCTGTGGGTGATAAAGTGCGCAAAGCATTGATTACATCGATTTGTTGCGGTTGGTTGGTCGCCCTGCAGTGCAAAATTTAGTAAAAGATACGTCCAAGTAGCGGAAGGAAAGGGAAAGTAGGTTCATGTCAGAAGCTCATGTTGAAGAAATTGAAAAAGACGATCTTTATAAAGTCCGTCATAGTTTAGCTCACGTCTTGGCACAGGCTGTTTTAGAAATTCGCCCAGGTAGTACGCTGGGATTTGGTCCGCCTATTAGCGATGGATTTTATTACGACTTCATTTTGTCTGAGCCGCTTACTGAGGAAGACTTTCCCTCGCTGATGCAAAAGATGAAGAAGATCATCAAGAAGGGTCAGCGTTTTGATCGCGAAGATCTCTCCGCAGAAGATGCGCTTGCTCGCATTAAAGAGATGGGTGAACCCTACAAAATGGAATACGGCGCTGAACTGGTTGAGAAGAATAACCTTGAAGGTCTGTCTTTTTATCGCAATGGGCCTTTCTTGGATATGTGTGAAGGGCCTCACGTGCACACCACCAAAGACATTCCAAGGGATGCCTTTAAGTTGCGAAGTGTGGCCGGCGCTTATTGGCGTGGTAATTCTGACAATGTCATGATGACGCGGATCTACGCTTGGGCATTTCTTGACAAAGAAACGTTAGACACCCATGTCACTGCTTATGAAGAGGCCCAGGCTAGAGACCACAAGAAGTTGGGTCGAGAGTTGGGGATTTATACAATTGATAATGATATTGGTAAAGGCCTGCCTTTATGGCTGCCCAATGGCACTATCATTCGTGACGAGCTAGAAAACCTTGCTAAAGAGCTGGAGTTCAAAGCCGGCTATTCTAGAGTCGTAACTCCGCATCTAGCCAAAGAATCTTTGTACCACACTACGGGCCATTTGCCTTATTACGCGGAAGACATGTATCCGCCTATGGAGTTGTTGGAGTCCGCCGCAACCGGTGACGAAGGCGAAGAGGGTGAAGGTGGCGAGCGCATGGTTAAAGAGTCTTACCGACTGCGCCCAATGAATTGCCCGCATCACCACAAAGTATTTTCGGCGGAGCCCCGTAGCTATAGGGATCTGCCACTGCGTTTGGCCGAATATGGCCAGGTGTACCGCTTTGAGGATTCTGGCGCTGTCAGTGGTTTGGTCCGGGTTCGTGGTATGTGTATGAATGATGCGCATATTTACTGCACCAAAGAACAGATTAAAGACGAGTTCAAATCTGTCATGGCCATGTACCAAGACGCCTACAGTATTCTTGGTTTGGATAATTTTCATATTCGCCTGTCGAAGTGGGACCCTGAAGATCCCAAAGGCAAAGAAAAGTATGTTGATGATCCACAAGCATGGCGTGACTCGGAGCAGGTGCTTGAGGAAGTGCTAAATGAAATGGGTATTGATTACAAAATTGGTCTTGGCGAGGGTGCCTTCTATGGTCCAAAAATAGACATTCAATTCACTACTGTGACGGGCCGTGAAGAATCTGTTTCTACGGTGCAGTTAGATTTTGCCGTACCTGGCCGCATGGGCTTGAAGTATGTGGGTTCAGATGGTGAAGAGCACACACCGTTTTGTATTCACCGAGCGCCGTTTAGTACCCATGAGCGCATGGTTGCGTTTTTGATTGAGCACTTCGCGGGGGCATTTCCAACTTGGCTTGCACCGATTCAAGTTCAGCTACTGACGGTTTCTGAGCAATATGATGATTACGCCAATGCAATAGTGGCGCGTTTGCGCAACCAAATGGTGCGCGCTGAGTTGGCGCCATCTAATGACACACTGCCGAAAAAAATTCGTCAGGGCGCAATCCGTAAAATACCTAATTTGCTCATAATCGGTGAGCGTGAAGTTGCTGATGGCTCGGTAACATTGCGTAGATACGGTCACCAGCAACAGCAAACCTTTGCAGCGGCTGATTTTGAAAATCTATTGATTGACGCCATTAAGCAGCGCTTGCCTGAAGTCGATACATCAAGTGCAGATAGTGCCGAGTAACGGTTGATGCAAGCTGTGTAGCTTTCGACGCCAAGCGCACCCTTGCGCAACGAGGGTGCGGTTGAGGAGAGAGAGGATTTAACCTTCGTCTAAATTGACAAAAGGTCGTTGAACGCCTTGGCTAGAGCCAGCTGCAACGGTGGGTGCCGTGGAGTTGGGTACCTGCTCATCAACTAAATCAGCCAACACTCGCCCGGCTTCTCGCAGCAATGGATCCTCGCTGACCTCTTCAATAATGTCTTTTGCATCTGGCGCTTTAGTCGCAGTATCGGTTGCCCCCTGCAGTTGTTCGTTGTCACCTGCTTCATCACCTTCAGTTAAGGCACTAGCCGCTTCTTCCTTGGCTTTATTTTCCGCCTTTTGTAATTCTTCCAACGCGTCTAATGTTTCTGCTGTCGCCTTACCTGTGGCCATGCGCAGTGTGTTCTCGAGGTCTAGACGCCAAAGGTCATCTTGAGCTCTTTCCTCGCGTCGCACTGTTTCATGCAAAGACAAGACCTCTATGGATGATTTTTCTTGGCTGCGCTGACTTAGAGCACGGTAGTAGATAAAGTGCGGGTCACTGGCGGCGCGGTTGTTGTGCCGCTCTTGCAGTTTCGGGACTATGCTTTCTAGGCTACCAATAGGTTGATATGTGGCGGGTCTTATTTTGTCCCAAGGCATCGCATCTTCTAGTGTGCTTTCGCCAATGACGTCGTTATCCACCAAAGCTGGAAATTGAATATCAGGTATTACGCCTTGATGCTGAGTACTGTCGCCTGAAATTCTGTAAAATTTTGCCGCTGTGAGCTTCAGTTGGCCCCTGTTAAGTGGAATGAGTGTTTGCACGGTGCCTTTACCGAATGTTTGGTTGCCAACTACAAGGGCTCGGCCATAGTCTTGCAACGCACCTGCAAAAATTTCTGAAGCAGATGCTGATAAGCGGTTGACCATAACAGCCATTGGGCCATCCCAGGCTAACTCTAAGTTGTTGTCGCTGAGTACGCTCGCCCTACGTCTAGCGGATTTCACCTGAACGGTTGGGCCAGAGCGGATGAATAGTCCGGTCATGGTGTCTGCCTCTTGCAGTGAGCCACCACCGTTGCTGCGTAAGTCTATGATTAAGCCCTCTATACCCTCTTCTTTCAGCGCCGCGACCAAACGACGTACGTCTCTGGTGGTGCTGCGGTAGTTCGGGTCACCCTTTTGCTGCGCAGCAAAATCTGCGTAAAAAGTGGGTATTTCAATAACTCCAATCAGCCGTGGGTTATCTTTACCCAGCGTGATCGTCTTTGCCTTAGCCGCTTGCTCTTCGAGTTTTATCTTGTTGCGTACAATAGTGATGTTTTTGCTTTCTGCTTCTTTGCTATCGGCGGGCAAAATACTTAAGCGCACGGTTGAATCTTTTGGTCCTCTGATGAGTTCAACAACGTCATCTAGACGCCAGCCAACAACGTCGATTAGAGGGCCATTAGTACCCTGTCCCACGGCTGTGATTTTGTCCGCAGGTTTGAGTTCTCCGCCTTTGTCGGCAGGTCCAGCTGGCACTAAACGCACCACTTCAACCTTATCATCCTCGGTTTTCAGTACTGCGCCGATGCCTTCTAGTGAGAGAGACATATTTATGTTGAAGTTCTCCGAGGTGCGCGGAGAAAAATACTCTGTATGTGGGTCGTAGGTATGTGCGAAGGCATTGATATACGCCTGAAAGGCATCTTCGCTTTTGTTACGCACGACAATTTTCAGCTGATTTCTATAGCGCTTGCGCAGTTGTTCGGCGATTTCATCCATGGATTTATCACTGAGTTTCATGGCAAGCACTTGAGCTTTGAGACGTCTGCGCCAAAGGTCATCGTGAGCAAGTTCATCTACTGACCATTCGGCTTCTTCACGATTAACTAAAATGAATTCTTCTTTGCTGAAGTCCAAATTTTCCAAACCGTTGTCTATGAGGCCTACAAGATAATTTAACCTCTCCACTATGCGCTGTTGGTAGCGATTAAAGATAATAAAGGCAGGGTCCAAGTTGCCTTTCTTTAGCGCGTCATCTATACCAAAGCGGTATTTTTCAAATTCTGCTAGGTCGCTAGCGATAAAGTAATAATGGCCAGGGTCTAATACCGTCAGGTACTTGTCGAAAATATGCCCTGATAACTCATCGTTAACAGTTTTATTGAGGTAGTGGTTACGCCGTAGTTGCTCCACAACGATCAGGCTAGTTCTAGGGTGTATGTCCAGCGGCGACAGAAGCGGTGCGGTGAGTATTATTTCTTCTGCTTCTTCGGTTCCAATTTCGTTGCTTTCTGCGCTTGATGAGCTAGATAAAACTATAGAGGAGGCTTTGGGTGATTGGGCTGGCGCAGTGGTGAGGGCGTCAGTGGCGTAAATTTGTGCCGGTGCAATTAGGCCGAAAATACTAACTAACACGAGTTTTTGCCAACTGCCAACTGCGCGTGAGCGTTGCAGCCGGTTATGGGGGGTAAAAAATTTGCTCATAAGGTTGCAGTATCCTAGTGCTTTAAAAAGTGCTTTAAAAAGTGCTTTAACCGTCATATTCATTTGCTAGAGTGTTACCAATGTGAATTTTGCTTCGATATAGCCAATGTTGTACCTCTAGTGACCCATAAGTAGTGTGAAATTTCCGACCTGAAGTGCACATTGAGGGGTCAAAGGCGGTATCATTCTACCGAATGTAACCCGCTGCTAACGTGCGGAGCAACCCATCGTTTAATTGAGATGAATTTGATGAATACAAGACTAGTTTTCATGTTGGGGACTGCCTCAACACTATTATTTGCCGGCTGTCAGCCTGCCGCGCAATCTGAACAAGAAGAAAAGTTCACCCCAACGTCTGACCTAGCCAGTGCCAGCTATATCATTGGCTACACTCAGGCGAAAAATATTATTGACCAAAGCAATAATTTGGTGGAAATGGGTGCTTTTATGCAGGGTGCAGCTGACGCAGTTGCAGGGGCAGATTCTCAAGTGCCTATGGAGCAACAAGAACAATATATGGCGGCGCTTTCTGAGGCCCTGTTGGTGGAAAAAAATGCCTCAGGTGACAGTTTCCGCGCGGAAAACTCAGCCAGACCTGAAGTGACTACTTTAGCATCTGGTCTTCAGTATGAAGTGTTAGTGAAAGGCGACGGCCCTAAGCCCAGCGCAGAAGATACAGTAGTGACTCACTATCATGGCACTCTTACCGACGGCACGGTTTTCGACAGTTCTGTAGAGCGCGGCTCACCTGCCAGTTTTCCAGTCAATCGAGTAATTCCAGGCTGGACTGAAGCACTTCAGCTAATGGGTGTGGGTTCTAAGTGGCGTTTGGTGATTCCACCAGAGTTAGCTTATGGCGAACGTGGCGCTGGTGGCGCAATTCCGCCAAATTCTACATTGGTATTTGAAGTTGAGTTATTGGAAATTGCCGCTCAGTAAGCCGCATTGTAGTTAATTCCTTACCCCCGACTTACCAGAGGCTTTTGTTAGGTCAGGGGTGAAGCGAATGCGTTCTGCGCACTGGATTTTTTGTCTTATTTGACCCACTACTCCTCTTCCAAATTAAGTCGCAGCGAATCTACCAATGCTGGCAATTGGTTGTAGTAGAGTTTCACACCCTCTAGATCTAAGCTCTTTAAGTCTAAGTTGTTGAAACTTGCACCGCGCAAGTCAGCGCCGCGTAATTTGCAATTCCTTGCAGAAACATTAAACAATTCACTGTCGCTTAAATCAGCATCGCTAAGGTCAGCAAAATCTAATAGACATTCAGTCAGCCGATTGTTGGCCAACTTGCAGCCAACCAAAAAAGTATTGGATAAGTTGCCATACGAAAAATTGCAGTCGCTCATTGTCAGCGCAGCTAAATCCAGGTTGCCTACTGGCATTTTGAAATAACCCAGTGATAAATCTGCCCCCTGCATCTGACAGTCTTTAAAGCTCAGGTCGTAACCTTGGCAATGATTGAACGGCACCATATTTAGATCGCACTGACTAAATACCGCTTCACGTAAGTTTGCCCAAGCGAAGCTCGCGGGGTCGTCAGGGTCGCTGTTGTTAAATTGGCAACGATCAAACTGGCAGTTAGTCAGATTAGCGCCACGAAATATGCTTCCAGAGAATTGGCACTGACTAAAAGTGCAGTCGGTTAAATCCTGTCCGCTGAAGTCTTTGTTGCGCAGATCTAAGTTGGTATAGCCTTCGCCTATTTGTATATCCATTTCTTGTTCCATCTCGTGGCCCATATTTCGTTGTTGTTGGCGGTGTACGTATCGATTGATATTAGGTCTATCTATCTACTGTATTCCTATTCACACGATAATTGGCTTTATCTTGCGCCCAGCGGTATTAGAGGCGATGCTGTTCATGAGGTAAGGGGGCAGTTTTGGCGCAATCACAATCAATTTGGCAAAATTCTGGGTTTAGAGCCTATTTGGGTTCCACGGGTTTTTCCGGCATGGCTCTTGCCATGCAACAACTGCTTTTGAGTTGGATGCTCATTGGTATTTTGCAGCTGCCCGCAGATCAAGTAGGACTGATACAGGCCATTATTGGCATTCCCGGCGTAGTGCTGATGTTAATGGGCGGTGCCAGCGCCGACCGCAGCGACCCTCGCTCGATGCTGATAAAAGTCTATTTTGTCGCGCCAATTTTGCCCATATTCCTCATCTTTATGGAGCTGTACCAGTGGCTGGGTGTGGCTACGGTAACGCTGTGGGGTTTAGGGATGAGCGTGGTTCAGTCTTATTCCATGCCCGGCCAGCAAGCAATTTTAAATCGCCTCACAAGCTCTTCTGTGCAGCAGGGCGTCACTGCTGCCACGGCGATAGGGTTTGTGGTCCAAGTAGTGGGCCTAATTCTTGCCGGCCAGATTGACACTTTAGGTATTTCGCCTGTGCTCAGCCTTCAGGCGGTTGGACTAGTTTTGGCGGGTCTTATGATGATGCGTATTGTGCCGGTGCAACCCACAGTTGTGCCTGCTAGCAGCGCTTCTTCGATGCAGGTGATACGCGATGGTTTGGTGGCTACCTACCGCAGTCCGATTATTTTTCACACGCTACTGATTACTTTTAGTTCTAGTATTTTTAATGCAGGTTCTTTTATTACCGTTTTTCCCTTTATCGTAAAACGTATTTACGACGGCGATGCTTGGTTGTTGGCGGTACTTATGGCGGTATTTTTTGCCGGTGCAACGCTGTCGAATCTTATTTTACTGCGTTATATGCCCCTTAAAGCCCCCGGCAGGCTGTTTTTGATTATGCAGTTGTCGCGGATTTTGGTTATTTACCTGATGTGGATAGAGCCAGCGTTTTGGGTCATGGTGGTGGCCACCATAGGCTGGGGTTTGAATATGGGCGTGACTACTAATTTGGCGCGGGCTATCGTTCAGGAATCTGCACCCAATGAATATTTGGGGCGGATAATGTCGGTGTTCAGTATTGGCATGGTGGGTAGTGCGCCGATAGGCGCCATTGTGTTGGGCTGGATGATCGAACGGTTTGGTACGCTCAATGCGCTAATCCCGGCCATGGCACTGTCGCTGATACTTTTTCTTTATGGTGCATTTATGTCGCCGGTATGGGGCTACCGCAGTGTGCAGCCAGAAGCAGGTGGCTCTGGTAATCAAGCATTAAGCGACGCGCCAGATAAAGAGTCAGACAAATAGCTACATAACCGTGGTCGCAGTGCGTAGCGAATTTGCCCAAGTTGAAACAGAACGAAGCGCTAGCGAAGATCTTGCCGATATTTGGGCGGCTTAAACACTGGCGCAACGCGCCTATCCCTACTAGGCTAGCGGCTAATCCTATGTCACTAGAACGCCAAAAATGACCGATCCAATTCGTGATGTTCGTCGAGAATATAAATATGCCACGCTGAGTCGAACCGACGTTGCCAAAGATCCTTTGGATCAATTTCGGCGCTGGATTGGCGAAGCTGAAACGGCTGAGATTCAAGATGTAACGGCAATGGCTTTAGCTACATCGGACGCGCAAGGTCAGCCTACTGTGCGCATTGTTCTGCTTAAAGGCTTTGATGAAACGGGCTTCAGCTGGTTTTCTGACGGGGGTAGCGAAAAGGGTTTAGCTTTGGCTGCTAACCCTAGGGCTGAATTGCTGTTTCATTGGCGTGAGCTAGATCGGCAAATTCGTATTCGCGGTAGCGTTGTGAGCTTGAGTGCAGTTGAGGCAGATACCTACTTCTATTCCCGTCCGCTGGCCAGTCAGTTGGCAGCAGCCACTTCTCAGCAGAGCCGCCCTGTGGCTAGTCGTGATGCGTTAGAGCAACGCTACAAAGAGTTAGCTACTGAGCATACAGATAGTGCGCCAAGACCTCCGGCATGGGGTGGGTTTAAGTTGCAGCCGCAAGCCTATGAGTTTTGGCAAGGACGCGAAGGCCGGCTGCACGACAGGTTGCAGTTTAAGCGTGATGCTGGCCAACAATGGCAGGTACAAAGGTTGCAGCCCTGAGGCTGCATGGGCTGCATTGCTCGGTTGTTTGCGTAAGCAGGGTGGTTAGTCCGGCAAACCCAACACGCGCTTGGCGATTATATTAAGTTGTACCTCTTTAGTGCCGCCTGCAATGGTTAACGACTTCTGTTTCAGCCAATCTCGGGTGGCGTCTATCTCATGTACCTGAAAGCCCGTTGCTCCCCAGCCAATGCCTTGTGTGCCCATAGCTGCCACCAATATTTCATCGCCTTCCTGAGTAATCAGGGCGTTGGATAGTTTTATCGCGGAAGACGCGAATCCCGGCGCGCTGGCCGCAGTCTCTTCAATGACACGTTTCTGAGTGAGGCGCTGTGCGGTAAACGCAATCTGATGGTTAAGCAGGCGTCGACGCAAACTGGCATCTGCGAGCTGGCCGTTCACCACTGGGCTGTATTGTTGTACCTGCCCAGGCAGTGGGCTGTCACTTGAGCGGCCGCCTTGTGAGCCCGAGGTATTAATGCCCGCGTGCGTGGAACGCTCGAACTGTAGTAAACGTTTGCCCACCGTCCAGCCGTTGTCCACTCCACCAATTACATCGTTGGCTGGCGCTATGGCATTTTCAAAGTTGGTTTCGTTAAAGGGCGATGCCCCACTAAGTAGGCGCACTGGAGTGACTTCCACTCCAGTTTGTGCCATATCCACAAGAATCAGACTAATACCCAGGTGCTGGGGTGCGGTGGGGTTGGTTCGAGCTAGGACGAAAATGTAGTCACAATCCATTGCGTCCGAGGTCCACACTTTGCGCCCATTTAGAATGTAGTGGTCGCCGTTAAGCTCCGCTTTACAGGCTAAGCTGGCAAGATCTGAACCAGCGCCTGGTTCTGAGTAGCCCATCGCCCAGCCGCCTTCGCCTCGGGCGATACCCGGCAGCCATCGCGCCTTTTGCTCATCTGTGCCCATTTCCAAAATGGTCGGTCCAATGTAGTTCACGCCACGTCCGGTCAGCGGCGTTCTAGCATTTATACGTTTCAGTTCGTCAATCAAGATTGGGTAAAGGTCTTTGTCTAACCCAGCGCCACCATATTCAACCGGCCATGTGGGAACGGTCCAACCCCGTTCCGCCATGCGCTCCAGCCAAAGTTTGCTGTCTGCATTGAGATTTATTTTGCTGCTGCCCCAAGGTATTTGACCATCGCCACGGGCGCCTAGAGGGCAATTTTCTTCCAACCATGTTCTGGTTTCGTTTCTAAATTTTTCTGTTTTATTCATGTTCTACTCAATTTTTTGGGTCAGCTTAGAATTGGGATCTGACTCTGACGAACCTAATCATTCTTTAATCACATAGAGGCGCTATGCGTTTGCCCACCAGGGCAAGGCAAAAATTCTCTGGGCATTGTTGCGCACGTGAGGCCATATCTGTGGCGCTAATATTCTGCGGGTTGACGGGTTTGCCCACCAATTTGCTGCTAGAAACTGATGCATCTGTGCACATAACAAATTGATACAGTGCCGGTTGCTGCTGCACAATTTTTGCGTATACCGCCTCTAACTCAGCTTGTTTGTTTTCTAACGCTCGCTCGTTGTTATCATCGTTAACGCTTTCTGCACGCTTTGCAAGCGTTGTGAATAACGCGTCCGAGCGGTACCAGTACAGTCTAAAAACACCGTCGTCGCGCTTTAATACCGCGCCTTCTTGGATAGCGTTGCCTCTGGTATCCATAGCGTTTAGCCATATTTCGACAAACTCTCCGCATAGCTCCTGAGCACCTTGACCAAAACATTTAAGCAGCCGACTGCTGGTTATTGTGCGGCTTTCGGGTTCTATTTTTGCGGCGTGCTGATACATATCTGCGCAGCTTGCATCATAAAATTTAACTAAGCCAAACCCGTGACAGCTGGGCGGGTTGTCTGAGGCGCTGGCCAAAAACCAGTCATTTAGGGCCTTAATGCCTTGGGTTTTGATGGCTTCATTGTCTTCGCCGCAGCCGCCCAGTATTTGGGTTAGGCATAGGGCTAAGAAAATTCTGCGAAGGGCACGTCGAACTTTTTGCGCAGTAAAGCAGGGGCTGTTGCATAGCTTAATGCTGGTTGCTAAACGGCTCAGAACCAGGCCTAAACCCTGATTTAACAGCAAACCCCGATGTTTAAGTCGGGGCGCCGCAGGTTGCGGCCAATACCTAAATTTAATTAGACGCGCTCGATGATAATGGCTGGTGCCATGCCGCCGCCAGTACACATGGTGATTAGGCCAGTGCTTAGGTCTCGGCGCTCCAACTCATCTAGCATGGTCGCAATGAGGATTGAGCCAGTAGCAGCGATTGGATGTCCCAGCGCCATGGCTCCGCCATTGACGTTTACTTTGGCTGGATCTAGCCCTAAGTCGCGGATGAACTTTGCTGCAACTACAGAAAAGGCTTCGTTGATTTCAAACAAGTCGATATCGTCTACGGTCATGCCTACGCGAGCTAGGGCTTTTCTTGCTGCAGGAACTGGCTCATTCAGCATGAGTGTTGGATCGCCGCCCACTGTTGCCATGGAAATAATCCGCGCACGTGGCTTCCAGCCAACTTTATCTGCATAGGCTTTGTTACTTAAAATCAATGCCGCAGCGCCGTCTACAACACCAGAGCTATTGCCTGCGTGGTGTACGTGATTAATATTCAAATCTGGGTACTTGCGCGCGACTAGCTGGCGGAAGGTTTCGCCGCCGTTATCTACTGGCGCATCCATGAACTGAGAGAAAACTGTAGGTAGTGCGGCCAAGGTTTCCATCGTAGTGCCAGGACGAGGGAACTCTTCACGATCAAGAGCGAGGGTGCCGTCGTCGTTGAATATAGGAATAATGCTCTTGTCAAAGTAGCCATTGGCAACTGCATGCTGTGCTCGAATTTGACTTTCAACTGCAAGGGCATCGAGTTCTTCGCGGCTGAAGTTGTCTAGCGTGGCGATCATATCTGCGCACACACCTTGGTGTGGCTGCGGGTGTAGGTCGCGCAAATGTAAGTTGCCGCCGTCTACTGTTCTGTTGCCGTACTCTGGAGCCAGGGTAGCGGTATAAGACATCATCTCAACGCCACCGGCGACACATAGGTCATCCATGCCGCTCATGATATTGGCTGCTGCCAAGTTCACAGAGGTAATGCCTGAACCGCAGAAGCGATCTAAGGTGACCGCAGATGCGCTGGTGTCCCAGCCTGCGTCTAATGCAGCCATACGGCCAACGCATGAGCCTTGCTTGCCCACTTGCGAGCTACAACCTACAACCACATCGTCGATGTCTGCGGTGTTTAGATCGTTTCGGCTCTGGATGCCCTCAAACACTTTAGCCAGTAAGCGGCTTGGGTGGAATTCCGATAGTGAGCCCTTACCTGCTTTGCCGATGCCTCGAGGTGTTCTGGCGGCGTCGATAATGTATGCGTCTGTCATTTTATTTCCCCTAACAAAAAATTGAATAAGTATTGGTGATTGTTAATGTCTGTTTGGCGCGCCGTAAATAGGCATCTATTGGCCTTTAAAATCCGCGTCCCGTTTTTCCATAAACGAAGCCATGCCTTCCTTGAAGTCGTCAGATTGGAACAGTGGCAATAACTGTAAAAATACATGGTGAACGTGGTCGTTAAAGGTTTCGTTCATGCTCATACGCATCATGCGTTTTGACGACTGTACTGCCAGTGGCGCCATAGCTGCGATTTGCTTAGCCATTTCTAACGCGCGAGCGCCCACCTCGTTGTTGTTCACCACCTGTCTCT
>CAJXUL010000065.1 GCA_913060615.1 uncultured Gammaproteobacteria bacterium
ATTTTTAGAGATATGACCACCGGCCTTAAAATCAAATACCTCTTTTTGATCGCGCTTTTGCTTGGTCAATTCACGATCGTAGTAACCCAATGGATTGCTTTCATCTCGATAAACAGCGGTTTTATGTGCTCGCGGCATGGCAAAAAATTCATTCGATGCGGCAAAAGTTGAGGACACCACATCCTCCAAACCATGGTTAGTGAGAAGGAAAAAACCATGGTCCTCACACGCTTCTACTAGAGCCTGCTGATCAATGGCGGCAAAACCACCCTTTTGGTATGCGGCAAAATCTATTGTAGGAATATTTTCCATTGGGATGCCCCTGCTAAAGCGTCCATCCTAGCGTCAATTCACCCACGGAAATAGACTAATAGTGTCATCAACGTAAATTCGCCGCGGGCTTTCACACCGGAAGGTTTAAAGCGCGAGCGAGCACCCATGTTGGCCTATACGTACCCCTTAGGCTAGGCTGGTGAATTATTGTCTATCCGGTGAACTACTGTGAGCAAATTTATGCGCCATTCTTCCAAAGCAGCCAACGCTGCTAAAGCAATACTGAGCACTGCATTCCTATCTATTAGCCTTTTAGCCGGCTGTTCCAACGACAGCTCAACAGCTAACGATGCCACATCTGCAACAAATAATGACGATGAAGCGTTTCTTTTAGAAGCCCAAGCCATACACGCATCCGCACTGACATTGGACGCCCACGCAGACATTGAGATGCCGGGCAAACCTTCCGCTTATGTGGGCGCAGATGGACTATCCAAAGTGGCGCCAGAGAAGATGGTAGTGGGTGGATTAGATGCAGTAGTGATGTCTGTGGCCGTGAGCCCAGGCCCCAGAACTCCTGAGGGTTATGCGGCAGCGCAAGAGATAGCCGCTGCTAAGCTGGCCGTGGTTAAAGCCATGGCAGCAGATCCGACAAATAATACCGTTTTAGTATTAACCCCTGACGCGCTGATCAGCGCCCATGAAGCGGGCCAGTCTGCACTGCTATTGGGTTTTCAAAACGCCCTTATTCTTGGCACAGATGCTTCAGCCATTGAAACCTTTTATGCCGATGGGGTGCGACTGTTTGCGCTGACTCATATGGGCCACAACGCATTTGCAGATTCCTCCAGGCCATTATTTAACGCCGCCACCGGCCAACGTGAAGCAACGGCAGAACACGGTGGATTATCTGAGCTGGGCATTGCTGCCATCAAAAAGATCAATGCACTGGGCGCAATTGTTGATATCTCACAGCTGTCGAAACAGGCCGCTCTGCAAGCGATAGAACTTTCCACAACGCCAGTGGTTGCCACCCACTCCAATGCTCGAGCACTTACACAAGTCAGTCGCAATCTGTCCGATGAAGAACTCGACCGCATTGGCGCAACCGGCGGTATTGTGCACGTAGCGCCATTCAGAGGTTACCTCTTTGATACCTCTAATCCGCAAATGGATGCAGACATTAGAGCCGTGCGACGCGACGCCAACATAGACGAAGACTACCTTTACCCCTTTGAGCTTTACTGGGAGATAGACGATGTTGAGGTGAAAAAGACCTTTCTTACTAAGGTGAGTGCGTTACTCGGCCCTATAAGCCTAAAAGATATGCTCAACCACCTAGACTACATAGCCAAGCGCATTGGCATAGACCACGTAGGCATTGGGACTGACTTTAATCATGGCAGCGGCATACCCGGCTATGAAGACGCTAGTGAATCCTTGAATGTGACCATAGGAATGCTGAAACGAGGCTATAGTGCCGAGGACATAAAGAAGATTTGGGGCGGCAATTTTATTCGCGTATGGCGCGAAGCTGAGGCAAACGCACAGTAACTTTTACCCCTACAAACACGATATCGCTATATAAAGCGCGCGGAGCAATACTGCTCCGCTGCTTAAGCAAGTAACTTGACCAACTAGCCGTCAAGCCAGTTGTCTACCTACAAGCCCTACTAGCAATCCGCTATTGCTAGCTTCCGGTCCAGTTAGGTGCGCGCTTCTCAGCAAAGGCTACTGGGCCTTCTTTGGCATCATTAGAGCTAAAGACCTTTTTCTGCAAAGGCACCTGCATTTCCCAAAGCTTATCTTCTTCAATGCCCATAGATGCTGCTCGAACCAGAGTTTTGGACGCCACAACAGCTAGCGGAGCGTTTTCTGCAATGCGTGCTGCCAATGCCAGCGCTGCATCTAAAGCCTCACCGGGTTCGGTAAGGGCGCTTAACAATCCCGCATCCAATGCTTCCTCGGCAGTAATAGGTTCTCCAGTCAAAGCCATTTCCATAGCTTTCGCGTAACCAACCCGGGCAGGAAGTCTAAAAACACCACCTGCTGCGGCAAAAAGTCCTACTTTGACTTCACGGATACCGATCTTGGCGCCTTTTGAGGCGACAATAAGGTCACAGGTCAACATTATTTCGCAGCCACCCGCCAAGGCGAACCCATTTACTGCGGCAATTAGTGGCTTAGTTGCGCCCGTGCGGACGAACTCATTCAATGGGCCAATGTCTTCGCCCCGTGCAAAAGCTTTGAGATCCATTCCGGCACAAAACGCACGGCCGTTGCCTGTGATAACGCCCGCCACCAAAGAATCATCAGCATCCAATTCCTTAATGGCATTCCAAAGTCCATTGGACAACTCACCGTTGATGGCATTCATTGCATCTGGTCGATTCAGTGTAATGACCATCACGCGCCCTTTGCGCTCAACTATAATTGCTTGTTCTTCGCTCATTTTGGGATCTCCCTCAGTTTATTATTTTTAAAGCATCGCATTAAGTTGCTTATTTCGATAGGTGGAAATAGCTTCTGCAAAATGTTCTTTGGCATGATGGTGCGGGCGAACTTGCTTCACCCGGGAAGCCGCTGAACCCACAGCCTAGACACGGCGGCTTTGTCGCCGCTGGGTTCAACTACTGCTCCAGCAAAGTCTTCAATAACAGCATACGGCTGGGTGCTTGCTGCTACCTCTGCCAACAGCGCCCCCGGTGCCACCCTAAAAGCAGGGCTGCGAGGTCCAACTATTTCTTCGCCCAAATCATGCTGCAAATGCTCTTCTACCATCAGATGACCGCCAGGCAGCAGATGGTCCATGAGCGTTGTAAGTAATCCAGGAGCGACAAATCTAAACATAATAATCAGCTGGAATTGCCCGAAATCATTTATTGGGTCTTTTACTGGCTCATGTATTGGGTTTGGGTTCACCGCTACAGCCTGTGGGTCCGCCGTATTACTCTGGGCAAGCAAGCCCTGGCAGACCCAACCCACTTTCACACCAACCTTCGTTGCATAGGCAGCGCCTTTGGCAATGGCGACTGCGGAGACATCTACCCCTTGTGTGATAAATCCCTGCTGGGCAAGGAAAACGCTGTTGCGACCGGCGCCACAAGCCAGATCTAACGCCTGACCTGAACTTTGGCCATTCTTATTAATCAATGCCTGAATATTTTGCTGCAGAAAATCGCTTGGCCAGGGGCGTTGAGAATAAGCGCCTTGGCGATATCGATCATCCCACCGAGTTCTATCGTGCATAGTTTTTCTTTCTTATTAATTCACAACCGCTAAAAATGAACTTCATCACCGGTACTAACCCACCATCTAAATAGCCAACACGCATAATCATATACGCTAACGCGCCTTGCATGCAGAAGGCCTAAGCGCTAGCTTATGCCACCTTTCACTCCAGCAGCAAAAAGTGTCGAATACTGAATCCGCAAATAAGTCCAAATTAGACCGTACAGCAATATGGTTGTCGGGTTTGTGCCTGATACATTGCTTGGCTGTGCCAGTCACTTTACTGCTTATGCCATCGGTTAATAGCTGGCTTGCTGACACGGAGACAATGACACACTGGCTGTTATTGGCTTTCGCTGTACCTATTAGCGTATTGGCCCTATGGCGCGGTTACCAAAGCGAAAAAAGTATCTTAACTCTAGCACTTGGCGGTATTGGGCTAACGCTTATGTTTTTGGCGGTGATCCATGTATTGGGTGAGAGTTGGGAAATTCCGCTTACCGTTGTTGGCGTACTACTTGTTTTAATCGCCCATATTAGAAACCTCACTCACCACCAACATACCGAATAAAAATACGGAGTTCTTTGCTATGAAATACGACAATATTTTACAAACCATAGGCAACACCCCGGTGGTCAAGCTCAATCGCTTTGGCCCTGATCACGTAGAAATGTACGTGAAAGTAGAATCGTTCAACCCAATGGCATCGGTTAAAGACCGCCTGGCTTATGCAATTATTAAGGATGCACGCGACAGTGGCGCGCTGCAGCCCGGACAAACGGTTATTGAGGCCACCTCTGGTAATACGGGTATTGCGCTCGCCATGGTGTGCGCCGTTATGGGGCATCCGTTTGTAGCGGTAATGGTAGAGACGTTTTCCATAGAGCGGCGCAAGCTGATGCGCGCACTGGGTGGCAAGGTTATTTTAACCCCTGCCGCAGAACGCGGCACCGGCATGGTTAAGCGCGCAGAAGCATTGGCTGCCGAGCATGGCTGGTTTATGGCCAATCAATTCAAAAATCCAGCTAACCCTAATTATCATGCCAGCACTACTGGCCCGGAGATTCTTTCCGATTTCGCCGGCGAGCGTCTGGACTATTGGGTTACAGGCTGGGGTACTGGCGGCACCTTGTCTGGTGCAGGAAGAACGCTGAAAGCTGCAAGACCGGCACTGCAAATTGTCGCAGCAGAACCCGAACAAGCTGCACTGCTTTCTGGTGGAGAATGGTCACCGCACAAAATTCAAGGGTGGACTCCGGACTTCATTCCAGAAGTTTTGGACCAAAACATCACAGACCACATTGTCACAGTGAACGAAGATGAATCTATGGCCTGCGCGTTACGCCTTGGTCAAGAGGAAGGCATTTTTGTCGGCATTTCCGCTGGTGGCACGCTTTCTGCTTCGCTAAAAATTGCCGAACAAGCTGAGCCGGGCAGCGTGATTTTGACTATGCTTGCGGACACTGGCGAGCGCTATTTAACGACGCCTCTTTTTGCTTCTATCAACGAAGGTTCCGACGACGAGTGGCTTGCTAGCCTGAAGTAATTGCTTACTTTAAGCCGCTAAGACAAATCTAGGCGCGTGGCCACCGCATTGGTTGAATAGGTTAATGCTCTACGCGCTGCAAATCGTTGTAGTGCTTGGGGACCTGACTCACGGGAGTTCTGCCAAGAAGTAAAATCTGGGTACCATGTGAGCAAATGCATTACGCAGTTTGCTGATGGTGTTTGCGGCGCAAACAGCCCCATAGGCTGAGCCGCGTAATTTTCCCCGCTTTCAAAGGTTTGCCAAGCTGCGCTTGATAAGGCCACCACCTCTTCAATGTCTTTACCATCCAAAACAAAATCACGAAAGACGTATATTCCAGCCTGACTTAGCGGCGTGTTGTCTGTTGGGCGAGCAGTGGCCTTAAGTTGATAGACCTCAATCACACGAACAATTTCTGGCAGCACTAGGCCATCGCCCTGTTCATCATGGGCAGTGACCAACATCAACTCATTTGAAGCCATGCCAAAAACACCCTGCCATATACCCCAGAGTGATGTACCCCCATGAGCTGCCACAAGCTCGCGCAAAATTTGCACCGGCTGTTGCAGATCTTGAGTGGCAAAAGCCAACCTACGTTTAGTATAAAAACTCATTAGTCACCCCTTTATCGACTCTCTGTTAACTCTCGATCACTTCTCTATCAACGACTCTATCAACGTTCTATTCATGCTCTATTAACGCTCCGATAGCCCACTGTTGCTGCCTTGTTATTGCCTTGCCATCAAATATTGACGCGTTTTAACTCCGTGCGCTTAGCGGCGAAAAGTATCCAGCTTAGTACACTGACAATTCTGTAATTTTGCTTCTTAACCAATCCGCAGAGTATGCACCGGGGCCAAGATTTTCCGCCAGCATCTGCATAGCCATTGCGACACAGGCCGCATTTGCAGGCGTAGGCACACCATGTAATCGACCAAGCAAAACAATTTCGCCATTTAAATAATTGGTTTCAATATCGCCGGTGCCTCGCTGCATACTCTGCCATGAGGAGCCCGCTGAGCGATCATGGCCAGGCACATGAGTGTCTAGCATTACGCCGTCACGCCGACGCTTGGCCTCGCCCTTATCCATGCAATCAATACCTGCCGCAGCAAAACAAGCCAACGCTTCGCTCCGCAGCGCGAGGGAAATGTCTCGGGCATCTATTGCATCATGCAGACCCGCCTGCAAAACATTCGCCAAGTTGATTAGCAGCTTTGCGTACTTTTGCCGCATCACCTGGGCATCTGGTCGCGCACTGAAGCCCGCCGACTCTAAGTCTGCATTAATCTTCTGCGCACAGTGGTCCAAGCCCTGAGGATAACAACCCGTATCTAATATGCCGCCTTTGTTTGCTGCATGACTCACAACTAAACCGGATTCCAAGAATACCGCTGGAAGTATCACAACGCTGGCATAAACTTTAGGGAAAAAACGTAGCGACTGGCGCTCGTTATCAACCCCATTCTGCACGCACACAATAGGCGTATGCGCGGGGGCCACTTGGGACAGATCTTCTAGTGCCGCCAATCCATGTTGAGATTTCATGCACATGAGCACAATTACGCGGTCATCAAAAACAATTTCTCGCGGGTGCAGTACAGTAGGAATTTGCAGTATTTCATCGCAATCTGGCGCTATGAAATGCAAACCGCGCTGCTGCAATACGCGACCATGCTCACCCCTTGCGATCAGCGTGACCTTAAAGTTTTGTCGATGTAAGCGCGCACCAATGGTTGCACCAATACCGCCTGCACCATAAATAACGTAATGGGCTGATTGATCTGAATCCGCCGATGAGAGGTGTGTGGGGCTTGAGGCCATAATCTGCATACCTACTTTTGTGCAAAAACCACCAACAAAATTTTTCTGTCACTCTAGTTGGCTCGGAAATTGGTTAGGCCGTTGGCCAGAAGACTAGTTATAGGACAGGCTATACGACTGCTCATACAACTTCTTAAAAAAGACCGGATTATCTGAGCATTGCTGGATAGTCGAGTTCTGCGCCCCAATGCACTTGCGCAACACTGGCGTAACGCGATTCGTTAACAAAGCCATGATGCCGCAGTGTTTCCATATCGCGGCTAATGCGCTCTAGCTCTGAACCCTTGGCGATCATCGCGGTTGCCGCAATATCTGCCACATGCCTGACAACTTCTGCACAGGTTTGCACTGCATGGGTGCCCGCCAAATACAGATCAGCACGGTCTAACGCATCTGCCTCATTGCCTGCTCCGGCCTTGTCCCAAGTATTTTCCAGAGCAGCATAAAACATCAGCCGAGCAGCACGGTATTTTGCCAGCGCTTTACCATAATGTGCCTGAGCAATATTCTTATCACGCACTTTGCCAGCCGCACCACCTGGCGTTTTATCAGCCACTAAAGTGCTCACTTGTTCTAACGCTCGCCGAGCAAGGCTAAATACAACTGGCACATAGGTAGCAAAAACAATCCTCGAAGGACAAAGGTACAGTTGTCCGCGAAAATGGATATTGTTAGGCGTGTCTGGCGTTGCTGGTGGGGCCACCTGCAAATTGGGTACAAATATGTCATCCAGCAATACATCGGTACTACCTGATCCGCGCATACCCAAGGTATCCCAGTTGTCCAGTTTCTTGCATTGGCTCATAGGCACGACAACTGTATGCATTTCACCTTCTACGAGCATGGGCGACATAAGCCAGTTAGCGTGATCGCAGCCACTGACAAAACGCTGAGTACCACTAACAATATAACCATCAGCGGTTTTTTTGCCCTGCATAGGTGTATGACCACTTGCAGAAACTAACAGATCTGGATTGTCAGCCCAGAGCAGTTCGACCATTTCTTGCGGCCATTTTGCAGCCATTAACTTTGCGGCGTTGAAAACCATGACATGCCACGCGGCAGCGGTATCGCTATCGGCCAACTCCTCGCAAATCAGTGCACAGGTCACCGGGTCTGTTTCAAATCCACCCAAGCTCTTGGGTAAAAATAGCCGTGGGATACCAGCTACAACAACGGCAGCGAAGGATTCGTCATGCAGACGACTGTGTTCTTCAGCCCAACTAGAATGAGTGGCCACAGTAGACTGGACTGCTTTTAAACCCGCGAGAATCTCGGATCTACTAGAAAAAGTCTGCGCTACATTTATTGTTGATTCTGTCTGCATGGTTATTTATTTCTTTTTTTCAATAGTACTGCCAGCCGTGCTGTGGGTACTTTTTTCAGTTCTGTCGATCGTAGTTCTAGCAGCAAAGCTAACTGCTAGCTTTGCTCCAGACCCTTAATGTAATTAACATCTGGCTAAAGCACAATTTGCAAAAGTATTTACATTCGTCATTAAAATTACTCATTTGCCGGAAAAAATTCTTGAAAAAATAACTAGCTTTAGAGGCTAAGGCATTGTGATTCAAAGAATTTTTTTTCTTCACAATACTTTCATTTTTTAGCGGTTTATTTTGTAGAATTTTTCTGTATTCTTGCTTACCTCACCAGCCGAGACTGTATTTACATACAGTGTTTTTTTCCTCGGCAGGGCGAATGCACAGTATGCAGTCGGGCTGGATGAGACCAACCACCTTTTGCGCAAATGCTGTGCGTCTTTTCCAAGCCCAGCCCCGAACCTAGACCCAGACCCAAACCTAGCCCCGTGCTTTTCTATAGGCCTTTTCCGCAGCTAATCAAATCAGCTGCAAACCCGACGAAAACCCTTAATCTTTTGCTGGAAAGCTCGGTAAACGATCGAGCCATGGGAATTCACGATCAGCCACTGCCAGAAACTCAGGATTTAGGAAGCTTTCTTTAGTGTTGTAGCGCAATGGTTCGCCATCTTCAGTAAACACCCCCCCCCCTGCTGCAACAAGTACCGCCTGGGCCGCGCCGATATCCCATTCGCTGGTCAAACCTAAGCGCGGGTAAATGTCTGCCTTATTCTCCGCCAGCACACAAAGCTTTAATGAACTGCCCACTGGGGTTCTTGTGCAATCAGAAAAGCGATTACCCAGCTCACTCAAGTAGGCTTCCAACCTGTCGCCACCATGATTACGACTTGCCACCACAACTAAGGACGCCTCGTCTGCCTCGCGTAGTTGCGGCTTGAGATCAGTTCTAACGCCTTCATGCAGCAAGTAAGCTTCTCCTTTGCGAGCGTTACCGACATAGATTTTGCCTTGAAATGGCACGCCAACGATGCCGAATATCGGTGTATCGCCTTCAATCAAGGCAATATTTACCGTGAACTCACCATTACGATTTACAAATTCTTTAGTGCCATCTAATGGGTCGACTAGCCAGTAACGTTGCCACTGAGATCGCACGGCATAACTGGGCGGAACAGATTCCTCGGAGATAATCGGAATGTCAGGTGTGAGTTCCTGCAAGCCCGCATCAATGACTTTATGCGCCGACAAATCTGCAACGGTGAGCGGCGAGTCATCGCTCTTAGTCTGCACATCGAAGTTTGTTTCATAAACTTCAAGAATAACTGAGCCAGCAGCGGCCACAATGTCCACTAACTGCCCAGTAATTTCTTCTAAACGTTGATCATCCATAATTGTCTTCTTAAATTTTGTGAGTTGCATTAGCCGCTGCGAGACGCGATTGGCACAATGTTAACGCAGCAATTGCCCGCGCTTCATTAAATTGATCTGATTGCAGTAAATCATCGAGCCGCGACAGCGGCCAAAGCACCAGTTCTGGCGGCTCGGGTTCATCGCCGGGCAAAACTTTTGCGTACAGATTTTGGGCAAACATAACATTGATCGTATAGCCCATATGCCCTGGTGCAATGGAGAGGCATTTAACGAATTCAATTTCTCGCGCGGCAAAGCCAATTTCTTCCGCTAATTCTCTGTCCGCTGCAATTTCTAATGTTTCGCCCTGGTCCACCGCACCTTTTGGCAGAGTTAATTGGAACTCGTGAAAACCGGCTGCATATTCTCGAATAAGCATTAGTTCGTCATTTTCATTGATAGCAACAACAATGACGCCAGATGAAACACCGGCAGGTAAGCGTTCATAAACTCGCTGTTCCCCGGTACTAAACTCCAGGTGCATAGCTTCAATTTTAAAAAAGCGCGTGGCGGCTAAGGTTTCTGTTTTAATTATTTTGGGTAAAGGCATATGGTGTTCACGCACATTGAATGAAAAAGGTTAGCTATTATAAGACGCTCGAGGCCTACAAATCTGACTAGATTCCAGTTGAAACCCAAACATTGATATTGGCCGTTTAACCTGCTTAGTTGAAAACTCTTTGCTAAACGCCTTAACTGTCCACCTTAACTGTCCACCTTAACTAAAAGAAGGGAACCCTTTACAACATGTCCGAGGCCAGCTCAGCAACACAAACTCCGCCTTTAGATTGGGACAGTATTGATACCGTTTTTTTGGACATGGACGGCACGTTATTGGACCTAAACTACGATAATCAGGTGTGGAGTCATATCGTTCCTGCAGCCTTAGCCCAGGCAAGACAAATGCCATTCGATCAAGCACAGCAACTACTCGGTCAGCATATGTCTAGTTTGCTCGGCACCATGCCATTTTATAGTTTTAGCTATTGGAGCGAATTCACTGGTCTGGACATTATGCAATTACACCAATCAGCCACTTCTCATGTTGGTTACCTGCCTGGAGCAAAAGACTTTCTCACTTTGCTAAAAAATAGTAACAAACAAACCTATATTGCGACTAATGCTGACCGTAAGGGCTTTGATTTGAAGCATCAGTTAACGGGCCTTGGCGACTATGTTCAAGGAATAGTCTCTAGCCACGACTTTGCGGTGCCAAAGGAGCAGCAAGAATTTTGGCTGGCCCTGCAACAACAACACCCTTTTGACCCGGCGCGGACTCTATTTTTGGATGACACGCCTCGGGTTTTAGATGCAGCGGCCAAATTTGGCATCCGCGAAAATTGGGCAATTTTAAACCCTGACTCGCGGAAACCGCCAAGAGAGAGGACAGTGCATCCTGCGGTAAAGGATTGCGGCGAACTGATGACGGGGTTGTCGTGAGTGGTGTTCGGGTAGACCGCTGGCTTTGGGCCGCAAGGTTTTTCAAGACGCGTTCAATGGCGAAAACTGCCGTTGAGGGAGGCAAGGTCCATGTGGATGACCAGCGCACAAAACCAGCCAAAGAACTACGTATCGGGCAGGTGTTGAGCATTCGCAAAGGCATTACGCTGCAAACTGTAGTCGTTGAGGCACTGTCTGAGCATCGTGGTTCTGCAACAGTCGCTCAGACCTTGTATACCGAAACCCCTGAAAGCATAGAATTGCGAGAAATTTCTGTTAGCAGACGCCGCATGGAACGGGCAGGTTTAACCGTGCCAAGCGGTCGTCCCAACAAAAAAGACAGACGGGCCCTAACTCAGCTCAAATCCTTAGACCAAGGTTGGCAAAATGAAGATGAATAGCCCTTCGTTTTAAAACTCGTTTTTATAAACGAGAGGTTTATTTACAAAATGCCTAGCTCCCAATGCCCCACTGTTGAATAATGAGGCTTGGCCCGGCAATTCCCACTTAATAGCAGCGCTGCCCCGTATGGATGTATTACACCGATTTAGTTTTATTGACCTACCAATAAGAGGTCAATGGGTGCGTTTGGAAAACTCTCTGGCTGAAGCCACTCAATTTAGAGTTTACCCAAAGCCTATCCATGAAATGCTCGGCCAAATGCTAGCCGCGGTGGCAATGGTTGCCGACAACATCAAATTCTCAGGCGCTGTAACATTACAATCGCGCGGTGACGGTGATTTATTGAGATCATTAGCCGAGTGTAAGGACCAAGCTTTTCTGCGCGGAATTATGCACCTAGAAGATCCAGACAACGAAACAATGGCCGATCAACCGTTAGCTCAATGGCTAGGCAACGGTCAACTGGCTTTGTCTTTAATTCCAGATAAAGCAACGGCCATGCAGCCCTATCAGGGCTTTGTCTCGCTAGAATATGACACTCTCGCCCAATGCCTAGAACACTACTTTGTAACCTCTGAACAACTTGAAACTAGCCTGAATTTTGCGAGTAACTCCGGGGACTCCTCTGCAACGTCGCCTTCTGTCACCGGGCTGCTGCTTCAGCGGCTACCTAACAACACCCAGGCTACTGAGATAGAGATAGATGCTGCGCGGGACGCTTGGCATACGCTGACTACTCTGGCAGCCACAGTGACCGATGAAGAGCTGAGCCAGCTCGACGCACAAACACTGCTCTATCGACTTTTCCACGAATACCCCTGCCGGCTGCATGAACCGCGAGAATTGTCCTATCGCTGCACCTGCAGTCGAGAGAAAACTGATACCACTTTGATGATGCTGGGTAGTGACGACCTCAGCGAGCTAATTGAAGAGCGAAGCGAAATTACCGTTGATTGCGAGTTCTGCGGCAATCGTTATAGCTACGACCGCGACAGCGCCACCAAAGTGCTTAACGACTTAGCAGAGCAGACTGCTGCAAATGAAGCCAGCGACGCCTCGAACAACCCAAAGACTCTGCATTAGCTTTACCAAGATCTTATTATGCGCTGGCGTTTTTGTGGCGCAATTTGGCGCCGCGCTTTAAATAGCAAGGTGTTTCAGTCAAGGTCTGATGCAGATTCATAAAAAATATCTTTGCCGAAAGGCTTTCCTGGCCTCAATAGACAGGGTGTAGACGCACAAAAGTCATCAAATACCTACAAAAGCCAATTATCGACTGTTCCCCACCCCTCATCCTCTGGCATAATTTGCCCCCTTTTTCGCCAAGCACATGAATACTATGTCTCAAGAACACGGATCCAGCGGCCAACCTAAGAATTACAATAATTTGACCACAGCAGACTTAGCCGAACGCGCAGTCATTCGCGGCGAAGGCAAATTTGCAAGCAACGGCGCTATCGTTGTGGAAACTGGCGCTCGTACAGGCCGCTCACCCAAAGATCGCTTTATCGTCGACGAACCTTCAACTTCTGAATCTATCGACTGGGGCAATGTAAACCTGCCTATCACGCCAGAAGTGTTCGAGCACCTGTGGGATAGAGTCCAAGTGCACCTTGGTGAGACCGAAACGTACACCTCGAATTTACATGTTGGCGCCGACCCTGAGCACTACTTACCCATTGAAGTAACAACTCAGTACGCTTGGCATAGCCTATTTGGCCGCTCGATGTTCATCGACCCAGAACACTACAACCCGCATAACAAAGAAATCTGGCAAGTAGTTAACGCGCCGTTATTCCAATGCGAGCCAGAGCGCGACGGCACTCACAGCGATGGCACTGTGATGATTAACTTTGCCCAGCGCAAAGTTTTGATCGCAGGCATGCGATACGCCGGAGAGATGAAAAAATCCATGTTCTCCGTACAGAATTTTTTACTTCCTGAAAAAGACGTGCTACCGATGCATTGCTCAGCAAATATGGGCGCAGCTGAGGACGTTACTTTATTCTTTGGCTTGTCTGGAACGGGTAAAACCACCCTGTCAGCGGATCCATCTCGCTTATTGATTGGTGATGACGAGCACGGCTGGGGTAAAGGTACCGTGTTCAATCTTGAAGGCGGCTGTTACGCAAAGTGCATCGACCTAACGCGTAAAAACGAACCAGTGATCTTTGACGCAATTCGCTTTGGCGCAATTGTAGAAAACGTTGTTATTGATGAAAACCGCGACCCTGATTACACCGATAGCTCTCTTACTGAAAATACTCGAGCTTGTTACCCACGTAGCAATATCGAAGAAAAAGTGCCTGAAAACAGAGCCGGTGAGCCAAGCAACATCATCTTTTTGACTTGTGATGTGAGTGGTGTAATCCCACCTGTTTCATTACTCCTGTCTCTTATACACATCTGACGCTGCCGACGAATAGAGAGGTGT
>CAJXUL010000066.1 GCA_913060615.1 uncultured Gammaproteobacteria bacterium
CGTTGGTCGTGTTGTTTTGTTAGAAGATCAGGCGCTCTTGCCAGGCTTTATCGACGCTCACGGCCATATTTCCTTTCACGCGCGTGTGGCGAGTTTAGCTAATGTGGCTTCTCCCCCTGTTGGCCCAGCCAAAGATATTGCCGGATTGCTGCAAGAATTAAAGAACTACGCGGACAGCAAAAAACTGGCCAAGGGCCAGTGGATTATGGGTATGGGCTACGACGATTCTCTGTTGACTGAGCAGCGTCACCCCACTAGAGATGACTTAGATGAAGTTTCTAAAACACACCCTATTATGCTGATGCATGTGTCGGGGCACTTAGCGGCGATAAATTCGAAAGCTTTAGAAATTGCCAACCTCAATTCTGAATCCATAGACCCTGCTGGCGGTGTGATTAGACGTTACCCCGGTACAACCAAACCCAATGGCGTGCTAGAAGAGTCTGCAACCTATGCGGTAAGAAAATATATGACCGCCAGTGACGAGCCTTTTGAGGAGATTCATCGAGGCGTTTTAGATTATGCGCGCTATGGCATTACAACGGCGCAGGATGGTGCAGCTTCGCCTCAAGTAGTGCAGTTGTTGCAAGCTTCAGCGGCTTACCGCAAATTTCCTATTGATGTGGTGGCCTACCAAATCGCAAACGAACGCTACCTCAGTGAGCCAGATTTGGCCCTGCCTGTTCTTGCACCTTATGAAAATGGTTTCCGCGTTGGCGGCGTGAAGATGGTTTTAGATGGCTCTCCTCAGGGTAAAACAGCTTACTTGACGAAGCCTTATGAAGTGCAACCTCACGGGCAGCATGCGGGCTATCGTGGCTATCCCATCATGCCGGCTGTTTCGGTGGACGCGCTGTTTGATAAATTTGTCAGCGCAGACATTCCATTTCTTGCCCACGCTAACGGCGACGCTGCTGCGGATTTGTTCATACAGGCGCTTGCTAAAAGCCTAAAAGATAAAAAATTAAAGGATCATCGAAGCGTTATGATTCATGCGCAAACCGTGCGCGATGATCAGTTGGACGACATGGCGGCGATGAACGTCATTCCGTCCTATTTTTCCGCCCACACATTTTATTGGGGTGATTGGCATAGAGATTCCGTGCTCGGTTTAGAGCGTGGTAGCCGCATAAGTCCCACGGCCAGCAGTCTGGCAAAAGGCATTACTTTTACCGTGCATAACGACGCACCTATTGTGCCCCCAGATGTGTTGCGGTTAGTTTGGGCCACGACCAATAGGCTCACACGTAGCGGCCAAGTATTAGGTCCCAATGAGCGGATTTCGGTAGAAGAGGCCTTGAAGGCAGTCACTGTGAACGCAGCGTATCAATACTTTGAGGAAGACCGTAAAGGTTCTATTGAAGTGGGGAAGCAGGCAGATTTCGTGGTGTTGTCGGCAAACCCATTGAGTGTCGCAAAAGAGGATTTGCTCAACATCAAAGTGCTGCAAACTATTGCGCGAGGCACGACTGTCTTTTCGCTAGAAGATGAAACTGCCGAGTAGCGCAGCAATATATTGCCAAGATCAGCAATGATTAAAATAAATAAACTAACAAGATGAAGTGAGCGCGCCTGATGTTAAATTTACTTGAGACTGCCATGGCTGCATTAGCCGCAGGCCTTACCTCCATAGTGTTTTTTAAAGTCGAATTTTTCGGAGTGGGTGTGCCCCTCATTGTGCTCTGGCTGGTTATGGGCGCGGTCTTTTGCACGGTCTATTTCAACTTCATCAACATCCGCGGTTTTGCCACGGCAATAAAATTACTCACTCAAAAGCCCAAATATAAAGAGGGTACGGTTGGCGAGATTACGCATTTTCAGGCTTTAACCACTGCCATATCGGGCACCGTAGGCATCGGTAATATTGCCGGGGTGGCAGTGGCTATTTCTCTAGGTGGCGCTGGAGCGGCTTTTTGGTTAGCAGTCGCAGGCTTCCTAGGTATGTCGACAAAATTCTGTGAATGTACCCTGAGTACTTTGTATCGCAAGAATCATGCTGATGAGTCTGTTGCAGGCGGCCCCATGTTTTACCTGCAAGAAGGTTTGGCGCGAATAGGCCGCCCGAAGTTGGGAAAAGCCATGGCTAAGTTTTACGCGCTATGTATGGTTATAGGCTGCTTTGGCATTGGCAACATGTTTCAGTCTAATCAGGCAGCGGTCATCCTCACGTCACAATTGGGTGAGGCAAATTTTGCCTACTCAAATATTCTAGTGGGCCTTATTTTGGCAGTGACCATTGGCTTGGTCATTATTGGTGGTCTGAAAAGTATTGCGTCTGTGACGTCGCGCTTGGTGCCAATGATGTTGGTTGTTTATCTGGCCTTGGTGATTATTGTGCTGGGCCTGAATTATTCCCTTGTGGACGATGCCTTTGCACTGATCTTCAGCGAAGCCTTTACCGCCAACGGTGTTAGTGGCGGGGTTATAGGCGCCATGATTATTGGTTTTCAGCGTGCCGTTTTTTCTAATGAGGCGGGTTTGGGTTCGGCGGGCATTGCTCATGCTTCGGCGAAAACCGACGAGCCAGTGACACAAGGCATGGTGGCGTTACTAGAGCCGTTTATAGATTCTGTGGTGGTTTGCACAATGACAGCACTGGTTATTGTGATTCTGGTAATTATCCCGGGTGAGGCTACCAACGGCATAAGTGGGATAGAAATGTCGATTCGCGCATTTGACTCGGCCATACCGGGGTCCTCTCCTTTGCTGGCTATTATTGCCACGCTATTTGCTTTCTCCACCATGTTGGCTTGGTCCTACTATGGGTTGATTGCATTAGAATATTTGGTTGGTCGGTCACAGTTGTCTAGCATGATTTTTAGGCTCACGTTTCTATTTTTCATAGTAGTAGGCAGCGCCATTAACTTGCAGTCTGTTATCGACATCTCTGATGCGTTGGTTTTCCTAATATCAATTCCAAATTTGATAGGCCTGTATTTGTTAGCGCCAGAAGTGAAGCGCGAGTTAGTGGCATTTCAACAACGTTATGCCGAAAACTAGATTGACGACGATCGGATGCAAATAAATCACCAATGAACGGGTAGGAGAGAATGTATGCGCGGCGCAGTGAGTGGTAGTGAAGGGAAAGTAATCGTTGTTACCGGAGCAGCATCCGGACTAGGTTTTGCTGATGCGCGACTGCTCGCCAGTCAAGGTGCTCATGTGGTGATGACGGATATAGATGTTGAACGTGGCTCGGCGTTGGCGAAAGAAATAGGCGCAATTTTTTTAGCGCATGATGTGTCAGATGAAGATCGCTGGGGCCAAGTTATGTTGGAAGTGGAGGCCAAATATGGTCGCTTGGACGGGTTGGTGAACAACGCAGGTGTTGCCCATATCGCCAATATAGAAAACACCTCATCGAAGGTTTGGCGTAACACCATGGCAATTCATTTAGACGGCACTTTCTTCGGTTGCCAAGCCGCCATTAAGCTGATGAAAACAAGTGGTGGTGGCTCTATTGTAAATATGTCATCTACTGCGGCGCTAATTGGCATTCCTGATTATCTGGCTTATTCGGCGGCCAAAGGCGGGATTCGTTCCATGACTAAGGCCATAGCCATTCATTGTCGCCGCGAGCGTATTAAGATCCGCTGCAACTCCGTGCACCCCGGCAGTATCAATACCCCAATGGTTCACCATGCATTGAAAGAACTAGTGGATGTGGACCTTGGTGCTATGGAAGATCAAGAGAAAGCACGGCTTTCAATGGGGATTGGCGAGCCGGACGACGTGGCGCATATGGTTGCCTACCTGCTCTCGGACGTGTCCAAGCATGTGAATGGCACTGAAATGGTGGTAGATAATGGCGACACCGTCGTCTAAGTTGGCTGGCCCAGCTTTTTAAGTTAAGCCTGCCATTTTTAGACGATAGAGGTTTTCTTTGTGCTGAGGAATATAACGATGAATATTAGTGGTTTGGTACACATCAATATTAATTGCAGTAACTTTGAGCGCTCTAAGGCGTTTTACGAAATGCTTGGGTTTGAGCATGTATGGCAGGTACCCGCCACCAATACGCCAGAAGTGAATCAAGCAGTGGCCATGCAAGATTATCGTGTGAATGGTGCCATTATGAAGTTGCGTGGTGTTGAACCAGTGGTTTTGATTGATCTTTTAGAGTGGCAAGCGCCGCGCGACACCAGTGCGCCCTATGCCAATTTGTACCGTCCGGGGTTGGCGCGGTTAGCGTTGCGCACGACCAATTTGCAGGCAGACTATGATTTCTTGGTAGCCCAAGGGGTTGAAGTGTTGTCGCCACCGGCCACGGTTTATATGAGTGCAACCAACGGCAGCAGCTTTTTCTGCTTTAAAGACCCAGACGGTACTTTTCTAGAGTTAGTGGAGAGCTTTTAAAGCGCATCAACTAGCACTCACTATTTTCTCGGTCACTGCGCTGAATACAGATATATCGACATGCCGCTGGTCTATGGCGTCGCTCATGTTCAGCCAAGTAGCATGCTGAAGATTTTGCAGCGTCAGGGCCACGTTATTAGTGTCTATTTCGTAGATGGCCAAATAGCCATGTGTTTGACTCTTTTGTACTTGGTGCTCATTCAGCGCAAATCTTTGCGCGGCCTGAAAGCCTTCAATTTTCAATACTTCCGGTAGATGAACTTCGTTGTACCATGTGTTGTATTCATCCTCGCGCCCATCAACCGCATCACTTTTAACCATGAATAAAGTGCTCATATTCTTCTCTCCTTCATCCGCCGGAACTTGCCTCAAGCCCGATCCAAATTCCCAGTCTCAAATCCCTGTCCTAAAACCCAATCCTAAATCGCAATTTTAGATCCCTCTGCTAAATTTAAGAATAGGTCATAAGTTCTGGGTAAGGCCAGTGCACTTATCGGAACAATGGCCTTGTCCAATAGTATTCACGCCGACAAATAATTAAGCTGTAAGAAAGTCAGAGAAGGAGAGAGGTTATGGATATTAACGATTACAAGACTATTGAGGTTGAGCAGCAGGGCGCACTAGACATTCTGTGGCTGAATCGCCCGGAACAACTCAATTCAATTAACACACCAATGGTCACTGAGTTGCGCCATTATTTTGATCAACTGGCTGAAAATGAAAATACCCGAGTGGTGATAATGGGCGGCCGCGGCAAAGCATTCTGTGCGGGCCTAGACATTAAGTCCGCTAGTGATCCAGCTCAGCCCCGACCCTTTGGCGGTGGCATGGGTTTTCAGGGCTATCTTGCGGATGTGTATGTGAAGATGCGCCGTTGTCCGCAACCTATTATCAGTATGATTCAGGGCGCGGCATGTGGTGGCGGTTTTGCATTTGCGCTGGCCTCGGATGTACGTATTGCAGCCGACACAGCTAAAATGAACGCGGCTTTTATTAAGGTGGGCTTGTCCGCCTGCGATATGGGTACCAGTTACTTCTTGCCTCGGCTGGTAGGCACCTCTATCGCATCCGAGCTGATGTTAACCGGCAAATTTATCCACGCTGAAAGATGTTTGAGTACCAATTTGGTGTCGGAGGTTGTTGCCGAGGAAGACTTGTTTGCAACAGCAAATGATTACGCCCAGCAGATGCTGCTAGCGTCTCCAATGGGTCTGCGCCTGACCAAAGATGGTCTAAATGTAGCCATTGACGCAGCGGGTTTGGAGGCAGCTATTGCGGTGGAAAATCGTAACCAAGTTTTGTGCAGCCGCACAAAGGATGCCAAAGAGGGCATGCAGGCCTTTATTGAAAAGCGTGCGCCGCAATACACGGGTCGGTAGAAAGTGGGTAGAAGGTAGGCAGAAGTTAGATAGAGATTAGATAGCGGTGAGATAGAGGTTTGTGAGTTAGAGCAACTGCCAGGTTATTGCCTAGCAGTAGTAAACTGGCTCACAGGTTCAAAGTGCGCCTAAGAAGAAGCTATGTGGCTCCTGTTAATCGCTCACCCCGTCAGGCTGGTAAATACTGCTTGAGAAATAGATATGCCCCGCTCATCGCCCATCAGCCCCGCATGCATTTTGTTCATAACGTAGGAAATTGAGAAATTTTGGTCTTGGTCGATGATGGCAGTGGAGCCGCCCCATCCGCCCCAAAAGCATAAGTTGCGTTTGCTCCCGGGAGGCATGCCAAAGCCAAGACCGTAGGCCATAGGTACGTCTACCACTTGGTCGTGACCGCTAATGCGCGGCACCATAACCGAGCGCGCGGTCTCCTCCGAAAGCAAGCGTACACCCTGAGATTCACCTAGGTTTGCGAGCACCGCATGAATTTTTGCTACGGATCTGGCGTTGCCGTGACCGTTAGCCGCCGGGATTTCGGCCTTTTTCCATCCAAGGGTCCAACTGTCTCGAGCGTCCCCTGCGGGGTTAGTGTAGGTGCGTCCGGCAATGCTGTCTCCAGCAGTATCCTTCCCCAGTCTGCGGTTGGGCGGAGGGATAAGGTGGCCGATACGGGGCAGTGCCTCATCAGGTACGCCAATATGGAAGTCCACGCCCAATTTATCCGCCACCTCTTGCTTAAAGAACGCGCCCATAGTTTGGCCGGTGATGCGTCGTAGCACTTCGCCCAGCAGATAACCCTGGGTTAAAGCGTGATAGCCCATGGCGCTGCCTGGCTCCCACCAAGGTGCTTGAGCGGCAAGCAAGCTTGTGATTTTTTCCCAGTCGTACATGTCTTCTGAGCTAACAGCTACGTCCATGCCAGACAGTCCCGCTGCGTGGTTCATAAGGTGCCAGACTTTGACTTGTTCTTTGCCGTTAGCTGCAAACTCTGGCCAGTAGGTGGCCACGTTCTCGTCAAAGTTTAGTAACTTGCGATCAGCCAGCATAAGCATGCATAGGAACGACATGGTTTTGGTGGTGGAGTAAACGTTAACAATGGTGTCCTCTTGCCACGGTTGAGTTTTGTCCTCGTCTAGGTGGCCACCAAAAAGATCTACTACCAACTCGTCTTTATAGGTGACCGCAACGGACGCGCCAACGTCAGCGCCGCTGTTTAAGTTAGCTTGTAAAGTTGCTCTTACCTTTTCAAATCGAGGGTCGCAGTGCCCTTGTACTAATACGCTCATCATCTCTCCCCTAGGCTCTTTAAGCCGACATGAAACTCTGTGCTGCGAGCTTTGCAAGCGTTGCACGTAAGCCACTACGTTAATCAGATTTGTCTGCGTACGCCAGAGTGTTGGCAGGCGAAGAAAAGTGTGATTTGAAGGCTTCAATACCTAAAGCGCATCCAGCAATTTGCTCCGGCTAATTGCTCCGGCTAAGTTTGTGCAAGCAATTAATTTGTTGCTATTAAGTATAAAGCAATTAATGTGTTTCTTTATATTATGAAAGCAACCTTTTAGGGCCTATAAAATGAAGTCACTACTTCAGCAATTCAAACTGCGGCGTCTTTTTTTGGGGTTAAAGCAGGGGGATATGATGCTTCGTGTGGGCGTTTCTCGTCAGCAATACCAGCGCTTGGAGTCAAAAGGCAATCCTAGACTGAATACGCTGGAGTTAGTTGCCAACGGTTTGAACGGCGAAGTGATGCTCATACCTAAGGAAAAACTCGAAGCTGTTAATGCGGTACTTGAGGGCCGAGGTGTGGATCTTTTTGTGGGAGAGGCTCGCGCTGAAACCAAACTCGGGCAGAAGAGTCTTGCTGACGACCCTTGGCAGGGTTTGCTGGACGATGATCTGTGAGCGCCCAAGGGCGCGACGAGATAAATGTTCTCAAGCTGACTTTGCACGGCAGGCTGGTGGGGTATCTGGCGGGTTATCAAAGTGGGCGAAACGTATTAAATTTTGCTCGGGAGTTTATTGAAGACGAAAAACGGCCCACCTTGGGTTTAATCACTCACCCGCAATTCCCTCGGTCAAATACTTTACTGACAACGCCTTGGGCGAAGAATCAGCGCCTGCATCCCGCATTATCTAACCTCCTACCCGAGGGTTCGCTAAGGGAGTTGATCGCCCAAGGACTCAAGGTGCATGTAGATAACGAATTCCATATTCTGTCTTATCTAGGAGAAGACTTGCCGGGTGCTTTGGTGGCGCTGCCTATGCAACCTGATGACGTGCCAGACAGTCTTTTGTTTGCACATGGCAGAGCTAAGGCGGTGAAGTTCGAAAAGGCTAATAAGGAAAATAAGTTCTCATTAGCTGGTGTGCAGATGAAGTTTTCGATGAAGGAAAAAGACGGCCGCTACAATCTTTCAAAAGGCGATGCCTTAGGTGATTGGATTATAAAAACGCCATCAACCAAGCATAAAGACGTGCCACTGAATGAATATACCGCCATGACATTGGCTTCTCTCGCAGGCGTTGAAATACCAGAAATTAAGTTGGTTGACCTGAATCAGTTGGACAACCTGCCGCAGATTAATCTACCAGCAGAGCAGCAAGTCTTTGCCATAAAACGATTCGACCGGTCCGGTGATACGCGCATTCATATGGAAGATTTCGCCCAAGTGTTGGTGAAATACCCCCACGATAAATATGCGTCTGCAAACTATGAGCAGATCGGCAGAATCCTTTACGAGTACTCTGGCGATAACCTGGCTGATGTTCAGCAGTTTGCGCGCCGCCTGTTGGTGAACGTTCTTTTGGGGAATGGAGATGCACACCTAAAAAATTGGAGTCTACTCTACGCCGACCAAACTACCCCACGGCTTTCCCCTGCCTACGATATTCTTACAACAAACGTATACATTGAGCATGAAAGACAGTTCGCCCTCAATTTAGGTAAGAGTAAAAATTGGTATCAGGTTTCTTTGACCAACTTTCAAGCTTGGGCGGATAAATCGGCCATACCGTGGCGGGTGATCAAGCCTCACATGGATGAGGTGTTAGACAAAGCAAAAACACTCTGGCCCGCTGCGTTAAGGGACCTGCCCATGAACGAAGGGCACAAAGTGAAGTTGGTTGAGCATTGGCAAAGGTTGCATGAAGACTTTCGGTTTTAGGACATTAGCCCAATGAACCACTCTTTTCGCGGAGTTCAGAATATAGTTTTTGTCGTTTTCTATCTGTTAGTCAATAGACGCAAACCACATTAAGTCGACCAACAGTGTTTGGACGAATTGCAGAATTGTGGATAAAGTCCAGTAATCGGAAATAGTGGAAAGGGGCGTGATATGGAACTAGGTAAGGTAGAAAAGCTGTCCGTCCGTGATCAGTGGAAGAACGAGGAATACGACTTCACTCCTTGGTTGGCGAAGGAAGAAAATATTCAGTTACTAGGTGACGAAATTAATCTTGATCTAGAGGTTGAAGGTGTTGAAATTGCTATCGGTTCCTATAAGGCAGATATAGTCGCAAGAGATGGAAATAATCGAACCGTGATAATTGAGAATCAACTCGAGAAAACTGACCATAAACATCTGGGGCAGATCATTACTTATGCCTCCGGTGTGGAGGCGCAGATCATCGTATGGGTGTGTAGTCAGGTTACGGACGAGCATCGCCAAGCGATCGACTGGTTAAATGAAGTGACTCGCGCCGATATTGCCTTCTTTGCTTGCGAAATCGAACTTTGGCGTATTGGTGACTCTGTGGCCGCGCCCAAATTTAATGTAGTTGCTAGCCCCAATGATTGGACCAAAGTAGTCAAGAGCACGGTTAATAGTAAAGAGCTAAGTGATACGAAAAGAGCCCATCTCGATTTTTGGAATGGTTTTAAGTCGTATATGGAAGAAACTGGAACTTCGCTCAAACTTCGCCAACCCAGACCCCAACACTGGTATACCATGGCCGTGGGCCGCTCCAAGTTTCATATTTCACTCACCACCAACACTCAATCTAAACAGATCGGCTGCGAGATATATATTCGCGGTGATGAAGCCAAGGAAGCTTTCGCGCAATTGGTAGAGCAAAAAGACACAATAGAAGCATTGCTGGGAACGCTTGAGTGGCATGAGTTACCAGATGGTCAAGATTGCAGAATAAAACTCTCTCGTAGTGGAGATTCTAAGAGTGCAGCGCAATGGCCTGAATTGAATGGATGGCTCAAAGACGAATCTGAAGCCTTTTTTAAAGTGTTTTCGCCCAAAATCAGAGCACTTAATTTCTAGGCGAGTAACGCCAAGTCGTATTTCTCCTTCTAGTGATAAATGGCGATGCGGCACCTAGTTGACGGACCTGCGGCACTTCGTTTAGTTTTAGTCAATGACAAATGTACAAGAAATAATTCCGCAAAACCTGCAAGCCGAAGTGGGTAGCGCTTTGGCTTGGTTTAACTCACGTGAAAACGCGTCCTTTGAAGTGACGGGTATTGTTAATCCGCCAACTGCATCAAATAGTGGTGAGGATCTGCGTTTGGTGCTGTGTGGTGAGGGTGTTTGTCGTCAAGAAACCTTCAAGGTTACCGGCTCTGATGGTGCGCCGACGGTTGCGTGGCTGGGCTTAGATCACGCCCAAGACAGCGTTGGCGTTGCTGAACTTGACCCGCCTCCTGGGGCAAGAAAAGCATGGCTAGCTGATGTGGCAGGCCAGCATTCTTTTGCTGTGTTGTTATTTTATCGTGGCTTCTGGTGACCTCCCTGTCGCCTCGAGTTACGAGGCTACGTTTTTAGCGGTGTGGTGGACGCTATTCGGGCTGCGGGTGGCGAAGTCTATGCAGTGACCAGTGAGCCCCAGGCGCTGGCTTCCCGTGCTCAGCAAGATTGGCAACTCTCTTTCGAGTGTGTGGGTGATCCTCATCAACAGATCGCTGATGCTGCGCGCCAGCAAGGTATGCTAGATTTGCGTACCAGCGAAGTGGGCGAGTTTATTACCCGCGATACGTCATGGGGTGCTACTCACCCTAAGGGCTTTTATCAGCCCGGTGTGCTCGCATTGAATTCTGAACGTCTACTTTATCGCTGGCAGTCTGTTCCAAGCCGGGAAAACATGGGTGGTGCTGGGGGCAGGCCTACGGAAGATTATGTTTGGCAGCAGATTCAGGCATCCCTTGCCGATACTTCCGCCGCTGACGCTTTGTTAGATGAAATGCCTGTTACAGGCGGTAAGGCACCGCCCTTTTTTGTATTCTCCTTGATGTTGATGGCTCACGGTTGGTTTCTGCGGCCTAAAGCGTTTACCTATCAGGGCGACGGGGTGAATCCAATGCAACGTTTCCCATTAGTGCTTATGCGTCTTGTTGGATTTATTGGGTGCTGGATTGCAGCGTTTGCACTACTGCCCACTATTTGGGCAGGTGTTGCATTGGCCTTATATGCGCCAGTGGCTATCCGAGGCATTCGCAAGGTTTACACTACTTTTGCAGTGGAGACAGCAGACTAACTTGTCTTGCTGAAGCCGCACTGCGCCACTGCAGGACGACTTAGGGGCTCTCCTTTGGGTAAAAGATGCCATCAAGGAACGCGATCATAACGTCTAACGCGGGTGGCGCGTTTTCTGCAAAGCTCACCCCAAGTACCGGGTTGTGCCCGGAATCTAAATACGCGTGTCTTTTGTCAGCGTGCTCCCAATACTCTGCTGGGTGTCCGGCGCTTTGTAACTTTGTTAAATAGTCTTTAACCAGTGTTGGAGTGGTGAGTGTATCAGCGCTGCCAACTGTCAGTAGTTGCGGTGGCAATGCGCGCGTGGTGCGCACAGGTATTGTGTGAGCGGGAGACACGCCTTTGTAAAGTTCTGGGTAAGTGCTTGCAGTGATCTCGCCACCAAAAATACTGCGTGGTGACGCGCCGCCGAACAGCCAAAAGGGATTTTTCCAAGTCTCGAAGTTGCTCAGTCCACGTTGATAAAGGTCAAAGGCGCCGTAACTTAAAAGCGCTGCTTGGACTTCTATGCCTCCGTTCTGTGCGATGGACTCTGCGGTCTCGCCTAGCGGCAGGTAAGAGGGGTTAAAGGACAGTGTTTTGACAGTGTACCCCTGAGAACTTAACTGCTGCCCTTGGTTCACGACCATAGCTGCAAGGTGTGCTCCGGCGCTGTCGCCAGTTACTGCCAAGCGTGCGGGATCGCCTTGATATGTGCGAATGTTATCTTGCGCCCATAACACTGCGCCAAATGTATCTTCAACGATTTGGTCGATGGTGACGGTATTGTCTTGGTCGCCGAGTAGGCGGTAGTCGACGTTACAAATGACATATTCGCTGTTCGTGGCAAAGTACTTTGCTGGCTGGTCCATGATGGATTTGTCATTAATCAACCAGCCGCCGCCATGAAAAATCATCAGTACTGGATAGCTGCTCTTACCTGATGTTGGGGTATAGATATCCATGGTCAAATTGAAACCGTCAGGAGACGCCCACAGTACGTTAGGCTCCAACGTATATTTGCTAGGGTCGTTGTGGCTAAGTTTTTCAGTTGGAGTAGCACACCCGAAACTCACTACGCATAGTAAAGTTGCGATGCAAGTACGAATAGAAAATTTCATGGAACATCCTTTTTCTGTCTGAGTTCTCCGAACATCCCCGGCGAGACATCTTTTTTGTCTATGGCCTCAGGCGCAAGGTGCATCAAAAGCGCCCAAGGCGCGGGCAGATTATGGCGTTGATTGAGCGCAGATTGATATCTTATTAACAATACAAATGCGCTGTAAATTCTGTAAGGCGTCGTTGCGCCGGCGCCCAGTGCAACGTTACTTATGAGTAGGCGTCGTATTGGTTGCCAACCTTTATACGGATCGCGGGAGCGGATATGTAGCCCTTTCCAAATAGCTTGCCTAAAACCAAGAAATTACGGCAAGCTGTTGAATCGTCAATTTATTAGGGAGAGGGAAAATGGAAGCTAATACAATTTTGCAGCCGGTGATTGCGCTTGGTCTTTGGAGTGGGGTGATGATGATTTGGATGTATGTCACGCGTATTCCTGCCATTGCTGGTGCCGATATCCCAGAAGATGACATGGGTCACCCGGTGGGCATGAGTTACTTGCCGTCCCACGTGCGCCGCATTGCAGATAACTACAACCACTTGTTTGAGCAGCCCACGCTCTTTTACGCCACTTGCCTTGTCATTGCGGTGGCTGGGCATGTAGATGCCACGGCTGTTTATGCCGCCTGGGCGTTTGTGATTCTTCGAGTAGTGCACTCTCTTATTCAGTCAACGGTGAACGTGGTTGTTCTGCGCTTCGGTATCTTTATGCTTTCTTGGGTGGCATTGCTTGTACTACTGATCCGCGAGGCTTTGGCAATATTTTAATTGTCAGCGCGCTGTAGTGATTGGTCGTGGGTGTCGGTAGTTTTTGGCGCGCATACGATGTGTGAAAGGTGAAGTGTCCCCTGCGAAAACGCTTCGCGGGTCTTTTGGTTGTTCTTTTTTGCGAAGAATTTAAACAGCGCCCAGAGCGAAAAGACTGCGTAAAAGATTAGATGTTGCTCGAACGCCGCATCTAATCAAACTACGCAGTGGGTCCTCTTTAGAGCGTACTAAATGCCGTAGAGCTCTTTTAGATGTGCCATGAACCCCGGACGGTTCGCTGCCGCATCTGCACGGATCGTCTTAACGTGGGCGCGCTCTTCCATGCGTGCACAGTAAGCGTCTAATCCAGGCACTTCTGATAAGGGGTCTTTGCCCAAGAACTGCTTGCCTACATTGCGTACCACGGGCAGATTCAAAATGGCCGCGATATCCGCCATGGTAAATGTATCGCCATAGGCAAACTGTTCAAATGTTGAAAGTTTTGCCAGTGCCGCCGTTGCTTTAGTTAGACCTGTCTGCACATCTTTCAACACTGTGGGTTCTGGCGTGGTGCCGGAGAGAAGGTTTGGTATAACGCGACGTGCGACAAGCTCAAAATAAAGTTCAATGAACTGGGACAATTCCTGCACTTTGGCCACGCCAAAAGGGCTGGCCGGCAATAGTGGATGCTCTGGGTAGGCGCGTTCTATATATTCCAAAATCTGTCTCTTATACACATCT
>CAJXUL010000067.1 GCA_913060615.1 uncultured Gammaproteobacteria bacterium
GGAGGATATCTGTTAACACATTTTCAACATATACTCAGTCATGCGTTTAATCATAAAGAAGAGGAACAACTATGTGGACTAAACCCCAATACACAGAAATGCGCCTTGGTTTTGAAGTAACTCTTTACATCAATAACCGCTAGGCAACGCCCTCTGGGATGATGAACAAAAAGGCTGCCGATGCAGCCTTTTTTTACTTGTAGTATGGAGTTGTTATGCACGTATTGATTCTTGGTGCTGCCGCCGGGGGTGGATTTCCGCAATGGAACTGCAATTGCCCGAATTGCTACGGAGTGCGCAACAAGACTATCAATGCAGTATCAAGAACCCAATCATCTATTGCAGTCAGCGCCGATGGCATCGATTGGGTGCTATTTAACACTTCTCCAGACCTTCTCGCACAACTCGCCGCCTTTCCAATTTTGCAGCCCGCACGCACGCTCAGAGACACGGCGATTAAGGCCATTGTCTATTTGGATAGCCAGATCGACCATACAACCGGCTTGTTGATGTTACGCGAAGGCTGTCCACACGAAGTTTATTGCACCGATATGGTCTATGAAGACTTGAGCACTGGTTTCCCCTTGTTTACCATGTTGAAGCATTGGAACGGGGGAGTTAATCGGCACTCGATTCCTTTAGATGGAAGGAGTTTCAAAATTGCGGGCATTAGCGGCTTAAGCTTCACCGCCATCCCAGTTACCGGCAAGGCCCCGCCGTATTCACCGCACCGAAACGACGCGCACATAGGCGATAATATCGGCATTAAAGTAACAGATGAGCGTAACGGCAAGAATCTTTTCTATTCCCCCGGGCTAGGTGATTTAACTGATCAGACTCGGCAACTCATGAGAGAGGCCGATTGCCTGCTAGTGGACGGTACATTTTGGCAAGAAGACGAGATGCTGACGACGGGTGTCGGCGACAAAAGAGCAAAAGACATGGGCCACTTACCACAATCAGGTGAGAATGGCATGATCAATGTTTTGAAGGCTATGGACAAACCGAGAAAGATCCTGATTCATATAAATAACACTAATCCCATACTCGATGAGGACTCCGAGCAGAGGAAAATTCTAGCTAGTGAAGGAATTGAGGTCTCGTTTGATGGCATGAATGTGAAGTTATAGCCACCAAACGTTAATCATTAACGGACCATTACTGAAGAGAGTTACGTATACCCTATGAGCGAGTTCAGCCTTGAGACAGTGTCATTTAAATTGAACCCTCGATATCAATTTCAATGGGAGGAAGCGCAGCAGTGCCATGTTCTGCTTTATCCCGAAGGATTAGTAAAGCTAAGCGACAGCGCAACTGCGATTCTGCAGCGCTGCCAACAACCAACCACCACGTCCAGACTTTTAGATGAACTCGAGAAGGCATTTCCTGGAGCCAAAGGCTTGGAGGATGACGTCAAGGAGTTTTTAGCGGATGCTCAGAAGCAAGTCTGGATAGTGGAGGTAAGAGACTAAAATATGGAAAGTGCGACTACTTATATTCCTATGTGGCTGCTAGCTGAGCTTACTTTCGCATGCCCCGTACAGTGCTCCTATTGCTCTAATCCACTTGAACTCTCTGCATCTCGCAAGAACGAGTTAAGCACTGAGGAGTGGATTCGCGTTATGCGCCAAGCGCGTAAGTTAGGTGCCGTGCAACTCGGTTTTTCTGGAGGCGAACCGTTAGTTCGCACAGATCTTGAGGTGCTAGTTGTCGAAGCCAAATCACTGGGTTACTACATCAACTTGATCACCTCTTCAATCGGCTTAACGACCGAAAAGATAACCACGCTAAAAGGAGCAGGTCTTGGCCATATTCAAATCAGCTTTCAGGGTAGTAATCGCGAATCGAACAAGCTTCTAGGCGGGACAGATAGCTTCGATCACAAGGTGGCAATGACCAAAGAGGTCATCAAGCAGGAGCTCCCGTTGGGCCTAAATTTTGTATTACATCGACAAAACATGCATCAGGTAAAAGAGTTTTTAACCATGGCGCAATCTCTAGGGGCAGAGTTCGTAGAGTTGGCAAACTGCCAATACTATGGATGGGGTCTCCACAATAGAGAGCACTTACTGCCTAGCCAAGAGCAGTTGATCGATGCAGAACGCGTCACCAACGAATTTAGAGAGCAGCACAAGGGAGACATGGATATATTCTTTGTCGCACCTGACTACTACGACGATAGACCAAAAAAATGTAGCAACGGTTGGGGCTCGACCTTCATGACAGTGAATCCGGAGGGCGAGGTATTACCCTGTCAGGCTGCGAAAGTAATCCCCGGGTTGGAATTCCCCAATGTTCGCGATCACGAATTGGCAGACATCTGGCACAAGTCAGATCTCTTCAACCGTTTTCGCGGCACCGACTGGATGACAGAGCCCTGTAAGAGTTGCCCTGAAAAGGAAATCGATCTTGGCGGCTGCCGTTGTCAAGCGCTTATGCTTACTGGCGATGCCACGAACGCCGACCCTGTTTGCAGTCTCTCACCTCATCATGACGAAGTTTTAAGAATCACAGAGAAGGCACAAAGACCAATTCAAGAGGAAGATATTCGCGAGCTGGTCTTTCGAAACCCTGGGAACTCGAAAAAAATAAGAGCAGAAAAAGTCCTAACTAGCCAAGCAGGCAAATAAAACCTAGGCCACTCACTACAAAGCAGAGAATGACATGACTGAAGCTTGGACCAGGAAAGAATTCGAGGAAAAACTTAAAGAGAAAGGTCGGCTGTACCACATACACCACCCTTATCAGGTAAACATGAATTCTGGCAATAGCAACAAAGCGCAAATTCAGGGATGGGTGGCAAATCGTTTTTACTATCAAACGACGATCCCGATCAAAGACGCTTCCATAATGGCTAACTGTAGCGAGCGCGATGTACGCCGCCAATGGATGCAAAGAATTCTAGATCACGATGGTGTTGACGGTGATGACGGAGGCATAGAGGCATGGCTACGCCTGGGAGAGTCGGTGGGTATGAGCCGGCAGGAGATACTGTCCCAAGAGCATGTGTTACCCGGCGTTCGTTTTGCCTGCGATGCCTATCTAAATTTTGCCCGTAGAGCGAGTTGGCAAGAAGCAGCGTGTTCATCGCTGACAGAATTATTTGCTCCAGAAATTCACCAAAAAAGGCTAAATACTTGGCCAGATCATTACCCTTGGATCGACATCGAAGGCTACCAATATTTCAGAAAGCGCCTATCGGAAGCCCGCCGCGACGTGCAGCATGGACTGGATATTACCTTGGAGCATTTCAAAACGAGAGAACAGCAGGAGCAAGCCCTGAGCATTCTTCAATTTAAGTTAGACGTACTCTGGTCAATGCTTGATGCGATGCAAATTGCTTATGTCTATGTCGAACCTCCTTTCCACAGTTGTCCAGAACTTAATATCTAAAGGTATGTTTGATGCCAGAAGTAAGGTGACATTAAAGTCGGTGAAGTGAGATACAAAATTGGGATAAGGACTTTATCAATATCATTCACCACAAAATTCAATGCTAGATCTAGTCAGGTAGAGGGGACAAATTAGCCTGAAATTGTAGCCTTCGCACGAATTCTAGCCCTATGGCCACTAATTGGCATAAGCACTTTATTTAAAATCTATATGTGCTGAAATTAAGCCAAAATGGACCAATATTCGGCTTTATCATTAGATTAGTGCTTTCCCTAGCAATAGGTTTCGATTCTAAAACCTCCCAAGTGATTTGCCATCGCACCAACCACATCCCTCTCCGTCACATCGGTCGCGTTCTGAGACTGGCACTTAAAGCTCACGGTCAAGTGGGTCAACATCATCTTTGTTCCTGTAAGAATACTCTTCTAGCGTTAGATGATTTTGACTTTGCTTTTTTGGTTTTGACTTTACTAAGGACTCGCCACTACCTTACGGGGTACTTACGGGTTACCCGAAGCTAGAGTTTCATTCGTTGAGTTAGATTTAGAATTTGTCCTCGCCGCGCTATTCTTACCTTTGCTGTTCACTCTTCGCAATCCATGACCCAAAACTAGCTGCCATGATCTGAAGGCGGGGTTATTCATAGGGGCGTGAAAGTTAATCTCCACTCAGTTATCCATATTGGCCTCCCCCTACTTGCAATACCTGGATCACATCTCGAACGACTGATTTTAAACTCTCGTCCCCGATGCAACTCTAAGAGTACCGCTCGAGAAAGCTTGAAATGACCGTAGGTCAGTTATATACTTGACCGATGTCCATTAATATCCGTTGAGACCGACCCAAGTGCCAAGCAGATCGTTTAATAAGAGAGGAGCCAGGCATGGATTCGGTCGTCGCAATTAATCAGGGAACGCCGAGCTTAAAGGAAAAGTCGTGGAGACGGGAAACAGTGTTGGGGGCTGCCGAGGTTTACTTTCTCGAGGTTGGCTACGTGGCATTTTCTACGAATCGGCTTGCTGGGAGAGCCGGAGTGGGGAGGGGACACTCTGCCGTTGCTTCAGGACGAGAGAAAAATTGTTCATAACACTTTATGAGCAGAGCCTGATTCGATGGGGCTGTGTTTTAGCAAATTACCTAGTGAAACAAATGTCGAGCAACGGTCATGCGAGGGCGTTATGCCTTACTGCCCTGGCGGATCGCGCTTTCTTGCCCTTGCTCAACAGGCTTGAACACATCATCGAGCACCATGTGGAGATCGACAAACCAACCAACTCAAAAAGAGTGTCTATATGCCAGATTGAGAAGATAGCTGCATTAACATCTACCTCGCTTAATATAAATAGATAAAAAGCGACAGAGGTCGTAAATACGTTAGGCGTACTTCTGATCGACGCAAAAAAATCAAGCCAGGAGGCGTCGCTAGATAGTGCGAACCTGTCTCAGGATTTTGAAAATTTTTTGTTAGTTATTCGTCTGAATCTCTCTTTGTAAAAAATACTTTTCGTATTATAGAAGCTGTACGAAAAGGCGTTTTTTGAAGGCTTAGAAAAATTTTTTACTCACTCTAACGACTGCCTGCTGATAAACGAAATAGGATGAAATAAAAATTATGAATACACCACATTCTGACAACGTCATCGCACTACACTCTCAAAACTTGGAATCACTCGTCGAGAGGCAAAGGAGCATGTTTCGAGCGGAAGGCGATGTCACCTATTCAACGCGAATCGATCGATTACAGCGACTTAGGGCACTAATTGTTGAAAATAAGACAGAATTTTCGATGACGACTAAACGTGAGTTTGGTGGCGCACGTTCCTATGAGTTCAGCCTGTTTTCAGAGTTTGCGTCAAAGGTTGAAGCTATCGACTACTCAATGAAACATTTGAAAGAGTGGATGAAACCAGAAAAACGCAAAACCAATAAACCGATGAATTTTTTGGGAGGTAAGAGCGAGGTTAGGCATTTCCCCAAGGGCGTTGTTGGCATCATTTCTCCTTGGAACTTGCCGTTTGGCCTGACCGTTGCGCCTCTGACAAGTGCGCTTGCTGCAGGTAACCGAGCGTTATTGAAACCTTCGGAGTTCGTTCCTGAAACAGCGGCATTGTTTGCCGAAGTTGTCCCAAAATATTTTTCAGAAGATGAAGTTGCGGTCGTAACCGGTGGCGCAGATATCAGTCAACGGTTTGCGGAATTGCCTTTTGATCACCTTCTGTTCACCGGCTCTACTAAGGTCGGCGCAAAAGTAATGCAGTCAGCCTCGAAACATTTGGTTCCCGTCACGTTAGAACTTGGCGGCAAATCTCCTGTCATTATTGGTCGCAGTGCAAAGCTTGACCTGGCGGGAACACGCCTGGCATTCGGTAAGCTCCTAAATGGTGGTCAATTATGCTTGTCGCCAGACTACGTTGTCGTTCCGGAGGAACTAGAGGAACAACTCATCGCGCGGGTGGTTAAGGAGACACAGTCGATGTATCCGAACATTACAGAGAATGAGGATTACGCGGGTATTATAAACGAAAGACACTTCGCGAGGTTGCAAAACTACATTGATGACGCAGTTGCCAAGGGAGCAAAGCTCACGATTGTTGGTGCTGAAAAAACGCGGGCGTCTGATAGCAATCGTCGTATGCCCTTGCATATTTTACAAAACGTCAATGAAGACATGTTGGTTATGCACGAGGAAATATTTGGTCCTGTTCTGCCTGTGATGACCTATTCTGATGTCTCTGAAGTTCCAGATATGATTGAACCTCGTCGAAACCCTCTTGCCATGTATTACTTCGGCAAAAATAACCGTGAGCAAGAATACTTACTTAGCCACGTACAAAGTGGTGGGGTTTGTATCAATGATATTACGCTTCATTACGTACAGGAGGACCTTCCATTCGGTGGTGTTGGTGCTTCTGGCATGGGTGCTTATCACGGGCCAGAAGGATTTAGAAGCTTAAGCCACTCGCGCGCGATTTACAGCCAAACCATGATTGATGTTTTACCTATCGTTGGAGCGCGCCCCCCCTTTGGTGGAAAGTTCAGAAAGAATATAAGCAAAATTTTAGGTTCAATCTAAAATTATAGACCGCGAATCTTAACGTGTGCTTCACGGTCGATACTCGGTTCCAAACCCGAAGCATTGGTGTCGCTTGACTCAGCGAAGGCAAATAATCGCAGCGTTCCCGAAAGAGGAGAACAACATATGTACAGAACAACGGGGACATTATCGTGACTATAAATCGCCAATGGCTGCTAGCTGAGCGACCTGAAGGAATGGTTGGTCCACATAATTTTAAGTACAACGAGACCGCAATTCCTGAACCCAAAACTAAAGAGGTGCTAGTTAAGAATCTATTTCTATCATTTGACCCTGCACAACGAAATTGGATGGTTGACCGTAAGGCGTATCTGCCGCCAGTGGCTATCGGAGAACCCATGCGTGCAGGTTCTGTTGGGCAAGTAATAGATTCGCGTCACGCGGAGTATCAAGTAGGCGATCTCGTCCAAACTACCGGCAATTGGCAAGATTATGTGGTTGCTTCTCCCGGTGAAGGTCCAATGGGGTTGGTCAAATTGCCGTCAGGGGTATCCCCTGAAATGATGTTGTCTGTGCTCGGTATAACGGGGCTTACGGCGTATTTCGGCTTACTAGAGATTGGCCAGCCTAAACTTGGTGATACCGTTCTTGTTTCTGGTGCTGCAGGTTCTACCGGCTCGTTTGTTGGTCAGATTGCAAAAATCAATGGTTGCCGTGTCGTCGGTATTGCTGGTGGCCCCGATAAGTGTCGGTGGTTAAAAGAGACTGCCGGTTTCGACGCCGTAATCGACTATAAAAATGAAGATGTTAATGCACAAATTGCTCATCATTGTCCTGATAAGTGGGATGTATTCTTCGATAACGTAGGCGGCCCTATCCTAGAAGCGGCCCTAGATCACGTCAATCTGCGTTCTCGGATTGTTTTATGCGGGAGTATCTCTGGCTATAACGCGACTAGACCGATACCTGGCCCATCAAATTTGTCGAGCCTGACTGTTAATAGAGCGCGAATGGAAGGGTTCGTTATTCTGGATTACATGCCGCGAGCAATGGAAGCCATTCAAGATCTAATGTCATGGGTTTCATCAGGCCAATTGATTTACCAAGTCGACGTGCAGGAAGGTTTTGAAAATATCCCTACCACGTTGCAGCGACTCTACAACGGACAAAATCTGGGGAAGCAACTACTTAAAATAGGCTCATAGAAATAGCCATAAGGATTGTAATTACATACATCGAACCCAAGCGTCGCGAGGAATTATCTGAGTTAGAACCGATGTTGAAAATGGTGGAGGCTTCTATGGGCTATTTGCCAACATCCATGATGACCATGGCACATTGGCAAGAATTTACTCAAGCTTTCGAGAGGCTAGGTGTAACGGTTCTCCGCAGCGGTGAACTAGATACAGGGCTAAAACAAATCATAGCGTTTGCGGTGAGCAACGCAGCTGGTTGTCGTTACTGCCAGGCACATACAGGTAATTCAGCGCAAAAAAATAATGTCAGCGTAGAGAAAATAAAAGCAGTATTTGAGTTTGAGAGTAACGACTTATTTTCCGAAAAGAGAGAGCGGCGCTCCGAGTTGCAGTGCACGCAGTTATGGTACCCAATGCTGTAGAGGCTAAGCACATGAATGGATTGTCAAAACACTTTAGTGAGAGGCAGGTTATAGAAGTTGTAGCCATAATACCACTGTTAGGGTTTCTTAATCGCTGGAACGACACGATGGCAACCACTTTAGAAAACTCTCCTTAGAGTTTTGCAGCAGACCAGCTCGCCTCGCAGGGTTGGGATGCAGGAAAGCATGAATAACCACGCGCAACTGCATTTACAAAGGCAGCCAAGGTTTGACCACTTCGATGGAGAAGTAATATGAAAAAACTTAATATCTACGATCAACTTAACGCAGCCACGCTTCTGTTGGTGTCACCCGAGTGGCGAAAAGTAAAAGCAGCCCGTAAGTCGGCGATATCGTTTGAAACGCCGGATGTAACTATCCCAATTGAAAATCGTACGATAGCGAATCGCAATATTCGCCTTGCTGAGGCCGGACCAGTCGATGCTCCTCTCGTGGTGCTACTCAGCCCGTTTCCTGAGAGCATCCTAAGTTTTACAGGTTCCTGGAAAGCACTTACAGAGAAATGTCGGGTAATTGCCATCGACCTTCCTGGGTTTGGTGGTTCCGAAGGTGACCGCAAGGATATGTCACCCAGTGCCCAGGGCGCTCATCTGGCAGCAATCTTTGATGAGCTTGATTTGCATAATGTTCATCTTATCGCACCTGATGTTGGGATGGGCGCCGCGCTCGCCTATGTTCTTAACCATAAACATCGCGTAACAAGTTTGGCGGTCGGGCATGGTGTCGGTGCGCCGGGTCCTTTCAAACTGGCTTTTATGATCAGCATGTTGGCCAGATTTGGTTTTATGCGTTTCACTACGGGGTTGTTGGGTGCTGGGCCACTCATCGCTTTCTCGTCAAAGCTTGGGTCCATCCGTCATCGGGCCAACGCTAAACAAATAGATGATTATAAACGCTCTTATTCGGGGCGCGCACATGAAGTGGTTTACTGGTTCAAGGATTTTCGTTCGAAAGCCGCAGAGCTGGCTGGACGAGTGAATGAAATCGATATACCTACCTTGGTTTTCTGGGGAGAGCTTGATGTTATGTTCGATGTCAGTAATGCAGAATATTTAAATGCAGCACTGCCGCAAAGTAAGTTACATATTCTGCCTGAATCAGGTCATCTTGCTTGGGCTGATCAGCCGGAATTATTCGCCGAGATGATAATTGATTGGGTAGAGACCACGCATAAAAAGCTGCCGTTGTGAGAAGTGATGCGGTCTAAGCACCAGTCGCTTCACGAACCGTTCGAAGGATGCCTGAGTTAAGGAGCGTCGCTATTAAGCAATGTTGATTATTGATCGACCCTACTTTCTTATAACTTTGTTCGAGATGACACCTATTTTTTCGACTTCGAGTTCGACAATGTCGCCATTGTTTAAAAAGCGTAAATGCTCTAGACCACATCCTAAGCCCACTGTGCCAGAACCAATTACTTCGCCAGGATAAAGGGTCTCGCTTTTACTTATATGCGCGATCATATCTGCGAAATTCCAGTGCATTGTATTGCTATTGCTATCGCACCAAGTCTCTCCGTTGACACGTGCCCGCATGCGTAAGTTGTAAGGGTCATCAAGTTCATCCGCGGTAACTATAACCGGCCCAAGAATAATAGAATCGTCAAAATCTTTGCTTTTTGCTGGTCCCAACATCCCCGGAGATTCGAGCATTTGGGCATCTCGTGCCGAGAAATCGTTATAAATTGTGTATCCAAATATATGGCTTGGAGCGTTACATTTGCTGATGTCTTTTCCTTTTTTACCAATGATACATGCCATTTCTAATTCGAAATCCATCAACTCAGAATACGGTGGCCACACAATGTCTTTGCCACTTTGTGCCACGGAGAAACGGTTTGCTTTGTAGTAAAGGGGCTGTTGATACCAGACTTCAGGGACTGCAAAACGGCCACTAGTGCGCAAATCATGTTCAGTTTCCACAGGATCATTTGCAGCCATAGCGCTCAGCTTTATGGCGCTCTCAAACGAATTTTTCAGATGCTCCTCGAAACCCAGGCAGTCACGTATTTGTGCGGGCAATGGTAGTGGGGCTAACCAATCCACTTGGTCAGATGGTATTCTAGCTGAGCTAGACGCAAGTATTGCATAGGCGCGATCAAGAGCAGGTTGACCTGCCTCTATAAAATTTTGCATTGAGGAAAAAGCGAGGTCCTCCGCTGCTGCGATACTCAGATTGATGATTCCGGTGTCAGTGAGAGCGCCTAGATGTTCTGCGCCTTGCTGTTTGAACGTAATTAACTTCATATATATCTCGCTATGCTTTGAGGCTACGCCCGATAACTGAGAGTTTTCTCATAGCAACCTTATTTGTGAATAAGTGATCTTAAATGAACGACGGTCAGTATATAAATAGACGCAAGGTATATCAATATTGCGGGAGTTAAATCTACAACTGCTTCGAAATTGACCAAGTAAATAGTTTTCGCTCGCAATCTTCACTCAGACTTCAGCTTACTTAGGATTTAAACGCGATGTCCGTTTATATAATTGCACGATTCAAAATACATGATCGAGGTGAATACGATAAATATTCAGCTGGTTTCTCAGAAGTATTTAAAAAGTTCGATGGTAAGATGCTGAGTGTTGATGAGGACCCGACGGTATTGGCTGGAGATTGGGATGATACTAGGTCGGTAATTATTGAGTTTCCATCGAAAGAATCTGCGTTGGCTTGGATGACATCTGATGACTATCAGGGCATAGCGAAGCATCGTAATGCTGGCAGCACGGTAAACTCTATATTGGTAGAGGGTTTACAATAATAGAACATAGAGACATCATACCGTTCCCCAACTGCATTGTTCGAACAAGATATTTAACCGACATTGCCTAGGTTAATATAAGGGGTTTTATTGGTTGGTTCTGCTGCCTATCTGGGCGTGGATAAAAACCGATTTTGGGGTGATCTGATTAGGTGGTTTATGGAAAAAAAGTGCGTTCTAACCCCTGATATGCCTATATCCGTTGATAAGTTATTGTCCGAGTCCATTACTCCGGTAGTCAGCGATGTAGCTAATTGCTGATTAGTCGCTTTTAGTCAATCCTGGCCAAGCGTCCAAACAAAATCCGCATGGAGTTACTCATGAGTTCAGTCGTTGCAATTAATCAGAGAGCGAGAAGCGGGGAACAAAAGGCGTTGCGTCGACGCGCGGTACTAGAGGCTGCCGAAACCTACTTTCTTGAGGTTGGGTATGAGGCATTCTCGATGTCTAAACTCGCCAAGAATATTGGATTATCCAAGGGTACACTTTATCTCTACTTCCAAACTAGGGAAGAGATTTTTCTGACCCTCTATGATCAAAGCCTGATTCGATGGAGTCAGGTTTTCATAGATGATTTATCTAAATCCATGACGACTAATGCATATTGCCAGAAATTATTTAGCACCGCCTCGGAAGATGGCACCTTTTTGCCTTTGCTTATCAGGCTCGGACATGTGATCGAACACAATGTTGCCATCCCTCGGCTTATCAGTTCTAAACAAGTGTTCATAAATCAGGTGGAAGCGCTTGCTGAGGTCACGTCCATCTCGCTCACTTTGAGTAAAGCGCAAGCGATAGAGGTAGTAAAAACAATGGGCGTCCTCCTGATTGGTGCGACCCAGGGAGATCAAGGACCTTCACTTGATAACGAAGAGTTGCCTGAAGATGTTCAAAATCTTATCGTCAGCTTTTCGTCTGAGCCTCTCTTTATTAAAAATGCTGTTCGTATTATCGAGGGCATTCGCGCGGAAGCTTTATAAATTAACTCTGACTCAACCGCTGAGGGTGTTAGTGTGAAAGGGTTTAGAGAATTTATGTATCACCCTGGAAACACCGCTCCCAGAGAGTAGCGAAGGATGTGCCGAGAAGACAATAATATCTGCGTCAGACTGAGTTATGTCGCCGATCAGTATTCTTAATTTAGTCATATCAGAGGTAGCTACGGGCCATTGAAATCAGTTCTATTCGTCTTAGCTCGAAATTGATGCTTTAAGCGCGAATCTTAGCCCTGTGTCAGGTAAGTGGCATAAGCGCTCTACTCGCAGTTTATAAGAGCTAAAATTACACCAAATTGGGCTAAATATTGTCTTCATATTTGAATTCATGCTCTCCCTCGCGGTCGGTTTCGACTTTAATATCAAGTTAGGGGTTTCCAGCGCACCATCCACAGCCCTCGCCGGCACAACGGTCTCATTCTGAGACTGGCTTTTAAAGCTCACTGTCAAGTGGGTCAACACCATTTTCGTTCCTGTAAGAATACTCGTCTAGCGTGAAATGATTTTAAAGGATATGAGCTAGTCCAAATCTTACCTGAATGGCGTGAGAATTCGGCTAGAGTAGGCATATTTAGCAATCCTCCAAATGAAATTCATAGATATACATATTACTTCAAGCGTTGGTTTGAGTATCCATCTTGAAATCAGCCGGTAGGTATTAAGCCGTAGAACCGTCAATTACTCCTGCCTTAACGGCTTAGGATGTCACTGAAACAAAAGCCCGCAAAGGCGTGATTCCCGCTGCAGGCTTGAGTTATTGAGGTCTAGAAGGCTTAGTTATTATCTGCTAGTAGACCTGTAAGAGCAGAATCAGCTGGCCCTAGGTCAGGTTGGGCGCTTAATTAAGGGGGCTGCATGGTGACCTGGTTAGCTCTGGCTATAGCGTTCATATCTTTGCAATTACAAGCGGAGAATCATTGTGCTAGAAAAGAAGCAAAAGGAACTTGAGCGCAAGGTTGCTAGGCTTAATGAGGTGAATTTTTGCTAGCCTTCTATAACATCCCGCTGTTACACCTGGCGCTCCAAAAATCTACAAAAACTTGCATCTCCAAGATGTGTAAAAATACCAAGGCGAGCATGATTAAGTTGGCTGAGGGGGGGGGGCTGGTTCTGCGGTTAGAAGTTATAGTAGGCTAACTGAACCACTAAAAGTGGATTTTAAAAGTATTGTTTATCTAACTTACAGGAGAAAATTATGAGTGAAAAAGTAGCAGATTGGGTCCTACATCATGTGAATTCTTCCTACGAGCGCAAAGGAGAGAAAGGTTTAAGAACGGTCTCAAACTGGAAGACTGACGGAGATATAGAACACTATGGAGCTGGTTTTGGAACGCTAGTAGTAGAGCATGACATGAATGATCCTAACGCCACGAACGGAGCTTGCAGTTGGCAAGGCGAAGCGTTTCTTCCTAATGGAGACCGCCTGATGGGATACTTTGACGGTACTTGGGAAGCTTCTGGAGGAAATGTTTGGAAAGTAGCTATGGAAGGCTGGGACAGCTTAGACGGAAAATTGCGCTTAGAAGGCGAAATCAGTCTATCTGAACTTACGTTTTCGGGAACCAATTATAAGGCTTAAGTAAGCTAAGATTGAACGAGAGGTGGTGTTTCCAGCGCCACCTCTTCCTCCAAAAACACCAAGGCGGGCATGATTAAGGTGGCGGGAGAGTGTTGACGCACAAGCTAATTACTATAGTTGCCGCTCAGACTTGCTAGAGCTGATTTTGAAAGGAGGATAGATAGTGACTACGTATAACCTTAAATACTCTATTAGATATATAGATCAAATGAACTTAATACAGACCTGTCTCTTATACACATCTGACGCTGCCGA
>CAJXUL010000068.1 GCA_913060615.1 uncultured Gammaproteobacteria bacterium
CTGCCCTGCCCTGCCCTGCCCAAAAAACAGTACTGCGACGCCTAGTAATCACGACCTGAGTAATTGCGCAAAGCCGCCCAGACACAGTTACCTAACAAGGCATACGTTGTCTTTGTCTTTGTCTTTGTCTTTGTCTTTGTCTTTGCCTTTGCCTTTGTCTTTGCCTTTGCCTTTGCCTTTGTCTTTGTCTTTGTCTTCGTCTTTGTCTTCGTCTTGGTCTTCGTCTCCACCTTCCAATTCTGGCCTCAATCATTATAATGAATGTCATTATTTAATGAGACTTCCAAAGTGAAAATACTGCGCACCCCTGATTCACAATTCGAAAATCTAGCTGGGTACCCTTTCGCCCCGCACTACACCACCATTAAGACCCATGACAACAGCGACCTGCGCATTCATCACTTAGATGAAGGCCCAGCAGATGGCCCCATTGTGCTGTGCATGCATGGTCAGCCGGTCTGGAGCTACCTCTATCGTAAAATGGTCCCGTACTTAACTGCTGCGGGCATGCGGGTTATCGCGCCAGACCTACCCGGTTACGGCAAATCTGACAAACCCGCTGCGCTGGAAGACTACAGCTACGAGCGTCAAGTGGAATGGATGGGCAAATGGTTGGAGCAAAACGATTTCTCCAACATCACATTTTTTGGCCAAGACTGGGGTGGTCTCATTGGGCTGCGTCTGGTGGCCAACCATGACGCCAGATTTGCACGGGTCGTCGTGGCTAATACAGGCCTGCCTTACAACCCCGAAGTCCCAGACAGTGTTGTAAAAGAGGTAGAAGATTTCCGCGCCAATGCGCCTACCCCTAGCTTGCTAGAAATGCAAAAGGCTGTGAGCCAAATGGCCGGCAGCGCAGCCACCAAGTTCGCCTATTGGCAAAAATTTTGCTGGGAATCGCCTGACATGCCCGTGGGCTTTCTGATGTCCATGATGATGGAGCAGCCACCCGCGTTAGCCAAAGCTGCGCGCTTTTTACTGTATCGTGCGGGCATGACTCTGCCGTTCCCCTCTGAGCTTGCAAAAGCGTACGAAGCGCCGTTTCCGGATCCGAGCTATAAGATGGCGGTAAGAGCCATGCCCAGCCAAGTGCCTACGCTGCCCACCTCGCCCTCATTAGAGCAACAGCGCTTGGCATGGGAATTCTTTGATAAATTTGAAAAACCGTTCCTGTGCACCTTCGCTGACAACGACCCAGTAACCCAGGGCATAGAACAGCAATTTTTTGACCGTGTACCGGGCACCAAAGGACTACCCCACGACACCATCAAAAAAGGCGGTCACTTTCTGCAAGAGAACGAACCAGAGCAAGTGTCGAATGCCATCATTAATTTGATCAAAACGACTTAACAGGAATGATTGAGTGTAGAAAACTAACCACACGCCATAGTTGGTAACGGCGTGCTTGCACACTAACTTACAGCAGGGGCTGGCGGCGTTGACGGTGAGGGGTTGTATGAAAAAAAGCCAAGAGCGCCTTATAAAAAAGCCGTTGATCTCGCAACTAGACTTGCACGAGAATTTGACTGAAAACCCAGCTAAAAGATTCGGCTGAAAAGCTCTGTTAAAAAGCCCTGCAAAAAAGCTCTGCTGAAAAATTTGCTTAACAACCTCAGCTAAGAAAAGGACACTAACGATCTAACGTCAGAGAGCGGTGTAGAATCTTCTAGACCACAAAGACATGCTAACTTCAAAAACCCAGAGCGACAGTATGAATAGAACAACACTTTATGGATCAGCACTGTCCCTCTACACAGGCAGAGCCAGAAGCTATCTAATCAAAGCGGGCATCGACTACTGCGAGGTCATTCCCAACACGCCTTATTTTGCAAAAAATGTGCTGCCCAAGGCCGGCGGGCGTCAGTCCATACCCACCCTTGAGTTGGCAGATGGCAGCGTTATCCGGGACGGCGCGGCAATTATTGATCACTTTGAAAATACCTCACAAAACGGCTTTTCTCCAACATCGCCTAAGCAAAGAATTCTCAGCTTATTATTTGATGTCATTGGCGCTGAAGGATTGCTGCGCCCGGCCATGCACTACCGCTGGAACTTTGCCGAGGAAAACCTCAAGTTCTTAGAATTCCATTTTGAAGCGATGATGCCCGACAGACCTGATCGCAAAGAAAAAGGTGTCGCAGCCGCTAACCGCATGCGCTCTGCGGCGGTCGGCTTTGGCGTTGTGCCTTCTACTATGGAGTTGGTGGAAATTCTATACGTAGAACTGATGGAAAAACTCAACAACCATTTCTCCGAGCACCCGTACTTATTAGGCGGTAAACCCTGCATAGGCGACTTTGGCATCATGGCGCCCCTTTACGGACACCTGGGCCGAGACCCCGCGCCCCTGGCACTGATGCAGAAAAAGGCCATACGCTTGTTCCGCTGGGTTGAACGCATGAACAGGCCAGACGCTGATATAGGCGAATTTGCCGCCGCTGAAGAAAGCTATCTCACAGGCGACCAGATCCCCGATACGCTGATAGAAGTGCTCAAACACATCGCTATTGATTTCATGCCAGAAACTAAGGCCGCTGCTCATTGCATCAATGAATGGCTGAATGGGCAAACAGACCTAGCGCCAAATACCCAAGTGGTGCGCGGCGTGGGCAACTGTGAATTTGCGATTCGCGGCACTCCCATCAGCGCGTTGGCGCAACCCTACCGTTTTTATCTACTTAAACGTGTGCAAGATGAATACGCAGGTCTAGATGCAACGGCGCAAGAGGACGTTCAATCGCTGCTGTCTGCCTGCAATATGGCTGAACTTCTGAACATTAAAATTAGTCGGGACATTGGCAGGCACGCCAACCTAGAGGTATGGGTGTAATAAAATGCTCTGCAAAATATGGAAAATACTGATCAGAACAGCCCTGACCCTCAGTGTGCTTGTCATCGCCATATTTTGCTTCGTGTTCTTTTCCCCAAGACCACCGCTGAGCATAGACCCAGCTACCCTTATTGGTGACGGCAGTACAATTAACTATTGCCAGCTACCCGTGCTAGACGGCAGCGGCAAAATGGCCAAAGACATTGCCAAAGGCAACACACCGGGTTGTGCCTACGACCACTTCCCACTGCCGATTTTGCGCGAATGCACAGAACCCCTAATAGAGGGCGCAGCGGACATTCGCGGACTGTGGATGGGCATCAGTGGCAAGGTCGGTCATGTAGAGCGCGTGGAACAATGCGGCGCAAGAACCGTCATCACCAGCAGCGGCATTATTCATGACTCTGGGCCAAACGCTACGGGCGGATTCAACTCTAACGACACCGAAGGTAATGTGACATTCAGCATTGGTGACAAGGACTACTGCCCACGGACGTCTGCCAGCAAAGTTTGGAACAATGGCATTTTAGAATTTCGCGCCTTGGGTTGGGGCCCTATTGTGGTAAGACGTTATCTTCAGGGCGAGCAACTGATATGGGAATACGCAGACGGCACCACCACTACCATGCAGCGCCTTTGCCAGTTACCCGAAGACCAGATAACACCCAAGCCCAGAGGCCGCCGCCTTAAATTTCTCTCTGAAGACTAAGACACTATCTCTCGCAGCGAATCCCCCGCGATAATGCCCCGCAGCATCCACACGCAGACAAAAACCGTTTTTTAGTAATCTTATTAAGCAGTAATTCCTTTAATAACGGCTTTATCTTCTACGTTATATATCTGAGAAAAAGTACCATTCGTCATCCAAACCTAACAATTATATTCGGACCTAATAACCTCTTATCTATAAATCGCTAAACAGAAGATATTACATGCGAGAAGTACTTCCGCTCATTGCCGCTCTACTAGTTTTTATCGGCTGGATCAGTTTAATAGGTAATCCACATGTTGTTGAAACAGTGATTGGTTTAATGATCGCAAGCGGCACCTACTTTTTTGTATGGATAAAGACCAAAAAGCGCGGCTGACTAAATACTCCTAACAAGACACTAAACTTACATTGCTATCTAACTGTATTAGTGCGCGGCATTTCGTTTGAGCTTTTTTCTTTGGCCCCAGCCAAACGGCTGGGAGACCAACAAAAAACCTAAATGCCAGTGTCTTCCCCGCAGATCCTTATACCGGGTCCGCAATTTTCAGCAATTGTTTACCTAAATTTTGACCGGTAAACAGTCGCTGTAGGGTGTCAGGGATATTGTCAAAACCTTCTTGCAGATCTACTTGGTATTTTAGCTCTCCAGAGGCGATCCACCCGAGCAAATCTTCAATGGCTTCGGCAGCTCGCGGGAAGTAATCTAAAATAATAAACCCTTCCATACGCGAACGCGTTGTCACTAAATTCATCAAGTTAGAAGGTCCAGGCACAGGCTCCGTGGCGTTATAACCAGATATACCGCCGCACAAAACCACCCGAGCGTTTAAGTTGATGTGATTTAGCGCCGCTTGCAAAATTTCACCGCCCACATTGTCAAAATAGACATCAAGCTTGTTTGGGCAAGTAGCGCCAATACGTGCATTTACATCTTCGTTTTTGTAATCAATGACATCATCAAACCCGGCCTCGTTCTTGAGCCATGCACATTTCTCCGCGCCGCCGGCTATACCCACAACCTTGCAGCCCTTAATGCGAGCAATTTGACCTGCAACCGATCCGGTAGCACCTGCCGCTCCAGACACTAGCACGGTCTCGCCAGGCTGAGGATTACCCAGTTCTAACAGACCAAAGTAAGCAGTAAGGCCGGTAATGCCCAATACTGACAACATCATTTCAGGTGATACACCGGCGGGCAGTTTAGACAAGCCCATAGGCCCTTGGTTTGGCGCGACAACCACAAAGTCCTGCCAGCCACCGGTAGTTTGGACAATATCCCCTACCGCAAAATCAGGGTGACGAGTCTCCGTCACTTGACCGACAGAGCCAGCACGCATAGGTTCGCCAATACCCACAGGAGGCAAATAGCTTTCTCTGTCTTCCATCCACCCGCGTTGGGTAGGATCAAAAGACAGGTATAAGTTTCGCACCAGCACCTCTCCCTCCCCAGGTGTGGGAATAGGACTCTCGGTAAAAGTGAAGTTGTCCTTAGTCACTAAGCCCGAAGGACGCTTAGCCAAAACCCATTGACGATTAATGTTCATATAAAACGCTCTCTCTTTCGCTCAAAAATAAAAATAGAAAATTGCTCTCCGGCGCAAACCTTGCGAGACCCGCGTGTAGCAACTGCTCTGCAAAACTGTAGCGGCATTCCCCCGCCCAATACACGATAAGGTTACAGGATTTCATTTAGGGGTCTAGGGGTCAGCTTTAAAAGGTTGATGAATTGGCCGGCATTTATCTGAGTCAATGGCCTGAAACGTTTAACTTTGCCAATGGCTCCCGTAAGCTTGCACCTATCCTCCGAACTAGGCTTGAGTCTCGGTCTCGGAAACATCATCGACAATGACCAACGCCAGTATTACATTCCCCCACGGCTTAGATTCAATACGCTTAAAATCAAAAAAACAGGAATCCTTGATCCATGCTTCACACCAAGCTTCAGTCAAAAGCGCTTATTCCAACACTTATAAATATCGCTCTAGCCCTACTTTTATTCGGTACCGCACCTGCACAGGCAACCTATGACCGCGATGCACCCATGCTCAAGACCAGCAACGGGGACATTGAAATTGCTTACCTAAGCGTAGGTGATGAGCAGGCAACGCCCATTCTCATCGTCATGGGGCTTTCCGCATCTCACAAAATATGGGACCCCGCACTCATAAATGGCCTACTCGATGGCGGTTACCGTGTAGTGCTGTTAGACAACCGCGACACGGGAGAGTCGTCAAGAGTAGAGGGCAAAGGGAAATTATGGTTGTGGTGGCAACTGTTAAAATCACAAATTGGTTTCAGCGTTAACTCGCCCTACACGCTAGCTGACATGGCAGGCGATGCAGTAGCGGTACTGGACACATTGGAAATTGAACAAGCCCACGTAATTGGCGCATCTATGGGCGGCATGATTGCGCAAATCATCGCCTACGATCACCCTGAGCGGACAAGATCTTTAACTTCAATCATGTCCACTACAGGCGCACCGCACCTACCACCGCCGGGCAAAGCCCAGCGCGAAGGTATTGATAAAATGAACGAAAGCTCGGAAGAAGAAGCTACCCGACTGGAAGCGCTGGGATTTTTTACCAGTGCTCTACCTAATCAGGTCACCGCTATTTTTAATGCAGGAGACCGCACTAAGAGAGTTAGACAAATTGCAGTGTCGACCTTAGTACTGCATGGCGCGGACGACCCATTGCTGCCCCTAGCACACGGCGAATTCACCGCAGAAAATATTAGCGGTTCTACCTTCAAAGTCTATCAAGATATGGCCCATAACATGCCTGATGAAATAATCCCTATAATGGTCAGCGATATGCTCACCCACCTGAATGCAGTGGACAACCAATAAGGTTTTACGTTCGCAGCTAGTACGCGAAAAAACGCAGAGTGATTACATCCCACTGGGCTTGAGCATTAAGTCTGAAGGGCAACACACTGGTGCCTACACCTGCACTCACGTAGACCTGGCGTTGCTCGTCCTGATAAAGCCCACAATGCGCTGACTTTGGCGCATCTGTTGGCACCCAAAGCGGGCCTAAAAATGGTAGGCTGATTTGACCACAGTGGGTGTGCCCCGCCAAAACCAGGCCCTCAACCCGCGCATCAAATGCGCCAGCAGGGTCATGGGTAAGACTGAGTTTGCGCCCACCCTCGCAGTGGCTTGGAAATTCTACGTATCGAAACTCTCCCGAATAATAATCACCGAACCCTCTAACGCATAAATTTAGTGATTTAATTTGCTGCACTGAATTTGCCAGCACAGGCACCCCTGCGTCACGCAGCGCCACCTGCCACTTTAGCCCAGCCGTCCAATTTTCATGATTTCCGAGTACAGCAAGCGCTGTAATGCCACCGGTCTGAGCCATGAGATTGGCCACAGATAATAGGTGCCTATCAAGGTCAGCTAGATCTTCAGGATTCTTAACATAGTCACCACCAAACAAAATGACGTCGGGCTTGCTAGCAACCACTGTAGTCATCAACGCCGTTAAACGGCTTAGAGAATCTGCGCCGCCATCAATATGTAAATCCGTAAGTAGGGCCACTTTTAGTGTCGACAGAGGTTCTGCAATTAAAGCACCCTGCTCCGGCAGATTAATGGTGACGCGATGCATTTCTGGCTGGGTGTTGGATGACACTTCAACGCAGAGCCATGCGCTGAACAGTGCAAACAACAACAGGCCAACACCAGATTTAGTCAAAACGCCTCCCCAAAAAACATCTGTAGCCTTTTCCTGTTACCGGCCTAAGCATACCCAGACACCAGTTTAGACGGCTTGCCTGTAACTTTGCCACTGGCCATGTCGTCCCCGGCGTGTGAAGCTATTGAAGAGCCAAAATCTTCCGCTACAAATTTTGACTCTGCGGCGTTAGCATCAGTGAACGTCAGATTGGGGAGACAAGTTTTGGAAGTTAGAACATTAATGCGGCGCGCCGCCCAACACTACAGCAACCGTGAAGCCATTGTGCACAATGACACTCGCCTGACTTTTGCCCAAGCTTGGGAGCGTGGGGTTAGGTTGGCTAACGGCTTGCGCGCAATGGGCTTGCAACCTGGTGACCGTGTCGGCGTACTAGAAGACAACTCAGTGGAGGCCGCCGATCTATTTCAAGCCGCAGCCATTGCAAATTTGGTACGTGTGCCCCTTTATCCGCGCAATGGACGCCCTGCCCATACCCACATGCTGGGTCATACCAACTGCCGAGCCCTACTGGTGAGCGAACAACACGCCCACGAGGTTACCGGCCTGGATAATGAACTCCCGGACCTTGAGCATATTTTTATACGCGACAAAGGCTATGAAGCGTGGCTGGCAACACAGTCAACCCAAGACCCCAATGTACCCATTAACCCTGAAGACTACTTCATTATTCGGCATACCGGCGGCACCACTGGCTTGTCCAAAGGCGTGGCTTATACCCATAAAGCGTGGCTGGCCGCAGGGCGCGACTGGTTTTATACCTTTCCACCAGTTGAACCCGGTGACAAATGTTTACACCTTGGGCCTATCTCACACGGTTCTGGTTACCAGTACTTACCCATGTGGTTGGCGGGTGGCTGCAATGTCATGGTCAATCATTTTGACACCACTGAGACCCTAGATCTAATTGAGCACGAGCAGATTAATTTTGGTTTCATGGTCCCGACCATGGTCAATGCGGTGGTCCACGACAACAAGTCACGCGGCCGCGACTTCTCTTCAATCAAGTGTTTGCTGATTACCGCAGCGCCCATTCAAGACGCCACTTCATTGGCTGCGCGCGAAGTATTTGGTGACGTGCTTTACCAAGGTTATGGACAAACCGAGGTACTGCCCATATCTATGATGAATTCCGCACAATGGTTTAGCGACGTAAGCGGCTCTAATCCTCTGCGCGCCTGTGGCCTTGCACTGCCTTTTTCCGAAGTAGAGATATGGGACGAAGAGAATAATGTTTTGCCCGCCAATGAGGTGGGCGAAATTGTCGCGCGCTCGGACGGCATGATGACGGAGTTCTGGGATAACCCTGAAGCCACTGCCCAGCGTATGGTCAATGGTTGGATAAAGACAGGTGACCTGGGCAAGATTGATGGCAACGGCTATCTTTATGTTGTCGACCGCGCAGACGACATGATTATTTCAGGCGGCTTTAACATTTGGCCGGCAGAAATTGAGAACGTATTAGCCGGACACCCCAACATTCTGGAAGTCGCAGTGTTTGGCATCCCTCACGAGCGGTGGGGAGAGACACCCCATGCACACTGTGTCGTTGCGCAAGGCACAAGTGTCAACGAGGAAGAGCTGATGCAAATGGTTATAGACGACCTGGGTTCCTATAAAAAACCAGGCGGCATAACTATTACAACTGACCCGCTACCGAAAAGCCCAGTGGGCAAAATCAAACGCAAAGATTTACGCGAACCCTACTGGGCGGGTGTAGACCGAAGGGTCTCGGGCAGTTAACTGCCCGGATTGAACCCGCACCAAACCAACACTGACCCGGCGCAGATAAATGCCCAGTTCTGGTCAAACTGTACAGGGCAAACAGTGCTGGTCAAACAGCGCTAGTCAAACAGTGGGTCAAAAAACACTTTTAGCTCGAACAGAAAACCAATAACTGCCACTGCAAAATCACTGGGGCGGTCCTCCAAGTACTGCTCAAAGCTCTGCACGTACAGCGGATTGCCCGGCACCACTACATGAGTTTTAGCGTAATTAAAGCCTGGCTCATGGGCATTACCCATAGAAATGTCCTCCGACTGCGCGTGATCTAACGCCACCAACTGAAACCGCTCTAAGGTTGCATGGCGGTTTTTGGCATCGTCATAGGCCAGTTGCAGCTGGGATTTCACCGCTCCGTCGCCATTGCGATAGAGATTTGCGATGGCCCAAGCAAAATGCCAAACAGCATGATTCCAATCAATGAGCGTTACCGTTTCGGCTGTATACAAACGATCAATGTTAGCCACATACAAAGCCGCTATGGCGCCGGCAACTTCAGGTGTAACCACCTGATCGCGCAGCGCCCAAATAGTCAGCGGAGCAGTGGCTAAGTTGCGCTGCAGCTCTGCCTCAGCAACTTTTAAGGTCTGCGCAAAATCAATGCCCTCTACTCTCACCGCATTTTGATCGTTGATATACAAATAAGGTAAGACGTTCTCCGTACACCGAGGGTTGGCTCGGCCCGGAGAAGCAACATTGTCGTCACCATAAAGATAATCCTCGGACAAAATCGGCAAACCGGTATAACACCAACTGATGTCTTTATCAGTTGCACTTGCATCTAGCACCTCGGGCGCCAATTGCCACCCCCGCGATTGGGTTGCTGCGCCTGGGCGATAACTTGCGTAGCTCACCGTATCAATCACCACCTCATTACAGCTAAGACTCACCGCATCTGGGCCACCTGCAAGTTCAAAGTCGGCGGAGCGGTACTGATGGGCGACCTCTCCTGCAACCAAGGTGAGTAGCTCCAAATTACTACGATCACTGGCAAAGACGCTGTAAGTACCTGCTGAAATAAGCAAAGGTGCTTGCAAAACAAATTGTTCGTCATCGCCACTGGATAAAGTGCAACCGTTCAGGTCAACATCATGATCGGTGCTATTGAATAGCTCAAACCAACTCCCATCGTTGTCATCAATCTTTGCCATCAACTCGGTAATGCGCACATCACCGACTTGCACAGACTGGGCACCAACAATGGCGCTGGCATTCGCGCTCAAATTGACCCCGGCACTTAGGAGAAAGATTAGTGTGCTCAATAGGGGCAATATGGGCCTCAACGGAGATGAGCGGAGTAATTTCATTTAGTTTTAACCAGAAATAGAGAGCCGCAAGTGTAGCAAACATTGCGGCCCGACTGATTTACCAAAACGGATCGTCTAATCATTTACACCTAGCTTTTGAGCAAGCGCACCCAGTTTGTCTTTTATAAAATCTGTAAATAATTGCTTACAACGGCTTTGAGCGCATTCAATCTGCGATGGTTTCGCTGTAACGTTAGGTAGATAAAGATGACGCTTAACCCGCCCAATAGTGATACGAGCGGCAGCAAACAGACCGTCAGAATACGATTCAGATGTAACCCAAATACGACAATGAGAGACCTCAATGAGTGATACCAGCGACTTCAAAAAAGGCATGATTGAGACCAATGGCATAGAACTGCACTATGTTGAATATGGCCAAGGGCCGTTGGTGATTTTTTGTCACGGCTGGCCAGAATCTTGGTACTCGTGGCGTCACCAAATCCGTGCGATAGGCGACCAAGGTTACCGAGCCGTAGCCCTACATATGCGTGGTTACGGCGACAGTAGTAAACCCGCAAACATTGACGCTTACACCATTAGCCACCTAATTGGCGACGTGGTCGGCACTGTTACTGGATTGGGCGAGTCACAGGCTGTAGTGATTGGCCACGACTGGGGCGGCCCAGTGGCTTGGTACAGCGCATTAATGCGGCCAGATCTATTTCGCGCGGTGGCGGTACTCTCGGTACCCTTTATGCCGCCGTTTGCCCTACCCGCAGATGTTTCAATGAACGACGTTATGCGCGCAAACGCTGGCGATCAGGAATACTACCGATTATTTTTCCAGGAGCCGGGTGTCGCTGAAGCAGATTTCGAAAAGGATGTAAGACGCAGTATGCTTGGGGTTTTATATTCTGTCAGCGGCGACGTTATAAAGGACGGCTTCCACAGCACTGGTTGGGACGGTCACTTTCCGCAAGACCAAACAATGACCGAACAATTTGTTATTCCAGATGCGCTGCCCGAATGGTTGAGCGAAGAGGATCTGAATTTCTACGTGCAAGAACATTCCGCGTCAGGCTTTACCGGCGGCTTCAATTGGTACAGAAACATCAAACGCCTGCCGGGCATTGTGGCACCCTTCATTGGCAAATCAATTGATCAACCGTCCCTGTATTTGTACGGAGAACACGATCTGATTGCTGGTAATACAGCGGACGCAATAGATTCCATGCAGACTGGCCTGACGGACTTACGCGGATGTGTGGAATTTTCGGGCGCGGGGCATTGGTTGCAACAAGAGCGCGCAGAGGGCGTTAACGCAGAGTTAGTTAAATTTTTACGGGGCCTATAAACAGCTAGCCCGGTAAAAGAAAGTTACAACTTTATAAACTTCGCCGTTAGACCCACAGCTAGCGCCAATGCTAGCCGCCAGCGAGCTTAACCGTATGGCCCATTTCTTCGAGTAGCACTTTTACTCGGTCACGGTCTGCGGTTTGCAGTTCAATTACCCCTGCTTTAATGGCGCCGCCCACACCAAAGGCATTTTTCAACTTCTTTGCCAGTTGGCTGAGTTCCGCTTCAGCAAGGATTAAGCCCTTAACTAAAGTCACACCCTTGCCCTTGCGGCCTTTGGTCTCCCGATGCAGGCGCACAATGCCGTCACCCTGATCAGTTTTTGTGGCGTGCTGGCTTTTGCACACACAGGCAGCTTGAGGCCGCAGGCAGCCCGGGCAAATGCGCTTGTCAGTGCTGAACACCAAGTTCGACTTGCCGGATTTATCTTTTTTAATTCGCATAGTTAACTCGCATAGGATGAGAGTTTAACGAGGGATGGCACTTAGGAGGAAGTAAATTCCGTCAATGAGGTACTACAGAGATTTTGCGCCCGTAAATTTTTCAAGTAGTGCTGACGCAGACAGGTTGATCCGCTTAACGTACTATCCATGGGTTGGAGAGCAAAAATAGGAGATCCCAATGGCAAAAGCCTTTATGGCCTACCCAGAGCTTCGAAGCCCATTTGAAGCCAAAGAAATTCATCCTGAAGGCAGCGCAACCGTGCTGTATCAGGGCAAGACAATCACACTTTCCGAAACCGGCAATGGCGACGGACTATTGATTAACCCCAAAGACCTTGGGCAAATCAATGGTTTTGAAATTAAGCCAGAAGGTGCGTGTTTCAAAGACCTATGCATTCCGTTGAATGACAAATTGTTGGTTGAACAAGACGGTAAGCAATGGTTCAACCTAACTGCCTTTGCTGATTTGTTAGACCAACCCTACGTTGCAGACCATGCAGCGGGCGTTTGGAGCTTTGCGGAAATTCCAGCCAAGCGCGCAAACATGATGGTGGACGCCATGGCACCAGACATTGAACTCACTGACCGTAAAGGCCAGGTAGTTCGGCTGGCTGACTTAAAAGGTAAAAAAGCGCTTATTGTTACTTGGTCTTCGTGGTGAGGATGCTTTCTTGACGTGCCCGTGTGGCAACGTATATATGAAGAAATAAACGATCCGGACTTTGTCATTATTTGTGCGGCCCAAGACACCGGCGGTGAGGCGGCAGCAGGACCCATTTTTGACGCGGCAAACCCAACCTACATACAGGTAGTGGATGAAGACCACTTGGTCAGCAGCGCCTTCAATTTTGTCAACGTGCCCTCAGCGGCGTGGATTGATGAAGAAGGTCGCATTGTGCGCATTGATGAAGGCACTTATTCCAAGGTGCACGAACTAGGCGTGGGTGATCAATCCATTTCCTTTGGCACCAATGTGTATGAACCTGCACTCAAAGACTGGGTCGCTAATGGTGCCCAGAGCAAGCATGTGCAGTCTGCGGCAACAGTGGCTGGCAACATTCGCCAACATACTGCGGACCAACAGAAAGCTGATGCAGCATTTTGCCTAGGTAACTTGTTTCGCAAGCACGCAATGGACGATAAGGCCGATGAGTACTGGAATATGGCCAGCGCTTTGAATCCAGACAGCGTGAACTTTATTCGTCAGAATTTAACTTTGTCGGAAGAAGGTTCCGCAGGTGAGCAATTCAGGGCGATGAGGGATAACTTTGAGGCTACGGGAATCGATTACTATCGACCCTGTCTCTTATACACATCTCCGAGCCCACGAGACGGACTCCTATCTC
>CAJXUL010000069.1 GCA_913060615.1 uncultured Gammaproteobacteria bacterium
AGCGTCAGATGTGTATAAGAGACAGGGTAGATAACCCAGATTACACATCAATTGTTAATGGCCGCCATTTTGATCGTATTAATCAATACGTTGAAGAGGCCAAGGAAGCAGGTGTTGATGTAGTAGAAATTAACCCGGCTAATGAAGATTTTCGTCAGCAACCGACTAACAAGATTGCGCCGACTCTGCTGATCAACCCGCCAGAAGACTCAGCGGTTATGCAGGAAGAAATTTTTGGCCCGGTGATGCCGGTTAAGTCTTATGAGCACATGGACGAAACAATCGATTACGTTAATGCTCACGACCGTCCGTTGGGTCTTTATTATTTTGGTAATGACCAAAAAGAAGTGGATAAAGTTTTGGGAGAAACCACCTCAGGGGGTGTCACCCTGAATGATGTATTGATGCACATCTCCCAAGAGAACTTGCCGTTTGGTGGCGTAGGTCCGTCGGGCACAGGTTCTTATCACGGTGAAGATGGCTTCCGCGCTTTTAGTCATACCAAGGCGGTATATCAGCAGGCTAAATTTAATCCGGCAGAAATGTTGGGTTTACGGCCACCTTATGGCGATAAGTTGCTGAACTTGCTCAAAGGCCAAATGAAGTAACACCTCGCAGATCTCATCCGCCTCTACTTGTTCTTTAAGCAGAGGCGGCCTGATCGCTTCTTAGCCTGGGTTTTTCGGCATTGCCGGTACGCCCTCGGCTAACTCCACCCAATTTTGCTTACTGCCACTCCACACGTGAAACTGCGGTGCGAACTCTGACGTGTCGTCTAACGTGCCGGTTTTTAAGTAAACCATTGCTTCTTGGCTTGGCACCTTGGAGTAAATGGGCGAGCCGCAGTTGCCGCAGAAAAAACGCTCTACCGCGTCGCCGCTATCTGTGTCTGCGTCTTTATACAGCTTAGGTTGTCCCTGAGTGATGTGGAACTCAGGCACCGGTACGCCAGCTAAAGTTGAAAAGGCCGATCCAGCTTGGCGCTGGCAATTCTTGCAGTGACAGACGCCAGTCATTGCAGGTGGGTTGTCTAAACTATATTTGATTTCGCCGCATAGGCATTGTCCGGTTGCAGACATGGTGGTGCTCCCTCTTTTTTTATTGTTTTAGCGACGATGCCGCTTTATGTCGCCCATATCAAGAGAATCAGGGCGGTTGAGGAAATGAAGTGTTGTAAGTGCTGTCCAGAGTGAATTTTTCTTCGTTCTATTTGCACTCAAACATTTTTGCCAGCCACTTTTCTCTCGAAGAGGGGTCTGCTGAGCGATGATTTGCTGTAGCATCCACAACGTTATTCTTCACGGCTAGGCTATGCTGCGTATTCAAAATGTACTCCTCAACCCTGGGCTTAATTGTGGCTTTGACCATGATTTTTTGCCCGGCGGAATGACCGTTGTACTTGGGCGTAATCAAGCCGGCAAAACCAATTTATGTCGGCTTATTGCAGGCCTATCTACCCAAGCTGTAGGCGAGCTGTCGTTAAATGATGAGACGCTGAATAAGCTCAGCCCGCAAAAGCGCTCGGTTGCCGTGGTCTTTCAAGCCTTTGTTAATTATCCCAATTGGTCTGTGCAGCAAAATATTGCGTCGCCTATGGTGGCAGCGGGCAGGGACAAAGCGTATATCCAAAGTCGGGTAGTAGAGCTGGCAGAAAAACTTGGGCTGGGTGAGTTGCTTCAGCGCATGCCCAATGAATTGTCCGGTGGCCAGCAACAGCGTTTGGCTATTGCCCGTGCCTTAGCCAAAGAAGCCCAGGTTTTGCTTTTAGATGAGCCGTTGGTGAACTTAGATTATAAACTGCGTGAAGCACTGGCATTAGAGCTGCGCAGCCTTCTGGATGACAGCGACACCACGGTTATCTATACCACCACAGACCCCAAGGATGCGTTCACGCTGGGAGATGATTTGTTGCTGCTAGAGGGCGGGAACAAGTTACAGGCTGGCGTGCCGCTGTGTGTTTATCAAAAGCCCAATACCTTTGCCGCAGCCAATCTAATGAGCGACCCCGGCATCAATACTTTTGCTTGGTCGACACTCACGGATCAGACGTTTGCCCAGCAAAGCCAAGCAGCCGGTGGCGTATCTGCGCTGGGTGGGGTAAGACCCGAACATCTGTTTTTTGTCGATAAAAGCGAGTTCAACGCGGAAGAATGCATTGGCTTTGACCTGCAAGTTTCGGCGCTAGAAACCAGTGGGGATGAAACTTTTGTCCATGGTGTAGTGCAGGCCTCCAACCGTGGATTGTCTGGCCATCAGTTGTCTGACCGTCAATTGTCAGACCCTAAATATTCCGATCATAAATTGCCTGACCCTGGAACGGTGAATCAACCTTCATGGGTTGTGCGCAGCCCTGGGATGCTCAATTTTAGCCAAGGACAAGTACTGTTAGTGGCTGTTCAAAAGCGCGACATTCTCGCTTTTGGTGGGCAGTAACATGGCGAATATTGTTCTCGACCAACTAGGCTTTGCCTATCCTGGTGCTTCAGAGCAGACTTTGCTACCACTGTCTGTAGAGATTAAAGATGGTGAGGCGTTTGCCTTATTAGGTGCGTCCGGTGCCGGTAAAACCACGCTGCTGAATTTACTCTCAGGGTTACTGGTCCCCACAACCGGCAGAATATTATTTGATGGTGTAGATGTGTCTGCCCAGTCCGGGAGTGAGCGCAACCTAGCCCAAGTGTTTCAGTTTCCAGTGCTTTACGAGTCTTTAACTATTGCGGATAACCTCGCGTTTCCGTTGCGCGCAAGAAAAGCCGTTAATGGCTTCTCTGCTGCTGATATTGCGTCTCGCGTTACTAAGATTGCTGGCGAGTTAGAGATTGAAAACCTGCTCAAACGTAAACCAAAAACCCTGTCGCTGTTTCAAAAGCAGTTAGTGGCCATTGGTCGCGCGTTGATGCGCCCTGATGTTTCAGTGGTTTTATTAGATGAGCCGTTAACCGCAGTAGAACCACGGACCAAATGGCAACTGCGTCAGAGCCTTAAACGGTTACAGGAAGAACTTGGTGTGACCATGATTTATGTTACCCACGATCAGACTGAAGCATTGACCTTTGCTGATCGCGTGGCCGTTATGGCGGATGGAAAAATTTTGCAGACCGCGTCGCCACAAGAGGTTTACGAGCATCCTGCTCACGAATTTGTTGGCTTCTTTATAGGCAGCCCCGGTATGAATTTTGTTGCAATAGATACCGCTGCCCCTGACCCAATGTATGCAGCTAGTGGGGTAGATAAATCTGCACAGCGCATAGGCTTTAGGCCTGAGTGGGCTCGGTTAGAGAGCCCTTCAATGAATGGCCCATCATCTGCGGTGCATTGGCCGGCTAGAGTCACGCATTGTCAAATTCTGGGTACTCAAGATGGTCTGCCGGTGGGCATTACCACGCTTGCAAGTGAGGCGGGTGAGTTAAAGGTGCGCGGCGCAATTAACATGGGCGTTGGCGATGACATCAAGGTGACGGTGGACAGATTTGTGAGCTTTTCTGACGAGCAATATATAGCCACTCACTATGCTCAGAGCAGCACTGGCCAGCTCGCAAACTCTGTTGGTGATGAATAATGGCGATTAATAAACCGTATAATAATCGTGCGTGGCTGGGCGTTTTGCCGGTGCTGCTCATTGTCTCCTTCAGCGCGGTTATTCCGCTGATGACCGTGGTGAACTATTCTGTCCAAGACATTTTAGACTTCAACAGCCGTTTTTATGTAGGTTTAGATTGGTATCGTGAAACGCTGCAAGACCCGCGCTTTATTGACGCCTTTGGGCGTCAGGTACTTTTTAGCTTAAGCGTGTTGGCCATTGAAATACCCTTGGGCATATTGGTGGCGAGAGGGTTGCCAAAGAGCGGGGCCTGGACTTCTGTATTACTGATCTTGCTTGCGGTACCGCTGCTTATTCCATGGAACGTGGTGGGGACTATTTGGCAGATTTATGCGCGCTCAGATATTGGTTTGTTAGGCGTGGGGTTGAACGAATTAGGGTTGGCGTTTAACTACACATCTAACCCCACCCATGCGTGGCTCACTTTGATCGCAATGGATGTGTGGCATTGGACATCATTGGTCGCGCTGTTGTCTTTCGCAGGTTTGACCTCAGTACCACCGGCTTATTACCAAGCAGCTGAATTAGACGGCGCCAGCAAATGGCAGGTATTTCGTTATGTTGAAATGCCGCGCTTAGGCGGCGTATTGGTCATTGCCGTGTTATTGCGTCTTATGGACAGCTTTATGATTTACACCGAACCTTTCGTGCTCACGGGTGGCGGTCCCGGTAATGCCACAACTTTTTTAAGTCAGTATTTGGCGACCATGGCGGTAGGGCAATTTGACCTTGGTCCCGCAGCGGCTTTCTCGGTGATCTATTTCTTATTCATTTTGCTGTTCTGTTGGATTTTTTATAACAGCGTCATGTCAGACGAGACAGTAGAGGATGTGGTAGAAGATAGAGCAGACGACAATGAGACACGCCATCATGACTAGTGTTAGCCGGTGGGTTTTGGTCTTTTACTGTATTTATCTGCTGCTGCCTTTGTATTGGCTGATGACAATGGCGTTGCGCACCAACAGTGACATCACAGGCAAGTTTGAGGTAATTCCCAGCAACCCAACCTTAGCCAACTTTGCGGAAATAGTGACTAACCCGGTTTGGTATCAGGCCTTCGGTAACTCATTGAGCTATGTGGTGTTGAACACCCTCATCTCAATATGCGTTGCGCTGCCAGCGGCGTACGTGTTCTCTCGCTATCGCTTTCTTGGTGATCGACAACTGTTCTTTTGGCTGCTGACCAATCGCATGGCACCGCCAGCAGTGTTTTTGCTGCCATTTTTTCAGCTATATTCATCTATCGGTTTGTTTGACACACCCCTTGCTGTGGCGCTGGCCCATTGCCTGTTTACGGTGCCGCTGTCGGTATGGATTTTGGAAGGTTTTATGTCTGGTGTGCCCTCAGAGGTAGATGAAATGGCCAAGATTGATGGGCACAGCTTCCCCTATTTCTTTTTCCGCATTTTCATCCCCATTAATAGGGGCGCAATTGGCGTGACCTTGTTCTTCTGCTTTATGTTCAGCTGGGTTGAGCTGCTGTTGGCGCGTACCTTAACCGGCAGTACTACCAAACCCATTGTTGTGGTCATGACCCGCACCGTCAGCGCCTCGGGGCTGGACTGGGGCGTGTTGGCTGCGGCGGGGGCATTAACCGTGGTACCTGGCATTATTGTGGTGTGGTTTGTGCGTAAACACCTGGTCAAGGGCTTCGCCCTGGGGCGGGTATAATGAGTTGGATGGCGTGGACAACACCCACAATGATTTTCTTTATCGGCATTGGCGTGTCATTACTGTTGCTGACGCTGGCCGAGCTAAAGTGGCCCACCGTGCTCGCGAAAGGATTTTTGCCTTTAGCGACCACGCGCGGCGACCGGTTTTTTATCAGTCTTCTGAGCGCAGCATTTATTCATTTGTTTTGGCTTGCCTTGGTGCCTGTCGATGTTTTGCTCGCCTCATTCATTGCTCTAGGTTGGGCAGGCTTGGTTATGACAAAGGGCTAATGGCTCTTTGCGAAGGTTTTTTTACACAGTCTTTATATACACAATATTCATCGGCTAAATCATTATACTGCCGAACAAACACTGCCCGATTTAGAGAGGAAAGAGGAGATGGGAATGCAAAAACTTATAGGATTGATGGGTTTGAGTATTGTACTCAGCCTGCTCGCCAGTTGTGGCGGCGAAGAGGACAAGGCCGTCAGCGCTGAGATTCAAGCAATGGATTTTGCCACTAATGCCAACAAGTGGGTGAAAGATGAGTTTCAGCCTTCAACTCTAAGTCCGGCTCAGGCTCAAAGTGAGATGGCATGGTTTACCCAAGCGGCGCAGCCGTTCCGAGGTATGTCCATTAATGTGGTCTCTGAAACCCTGACAACTCACGAGTATGAAAGCGCAACGCTGACCCAAGCCTTTTTTGAAATCACCGGTATTCGAGTTAACCACGACCTCATTCAAGAGGGTGATGTGATTGAGAAACTACAAACGCAAATGCAGTCTGGTGAGAACGTCTACGATGCGTACATCAATGACTCCGATCTGATTGGCACACATTCACGTTACGGTTATGTAGTGGCGCTGAGTGATTTCATGGCCGGTGAGGGCGCAGATGTAACCTCACCCACGTTGGATCTAGACGACTTCATCGGCATCAGTTTTACAACTGGCTCTGATGGCAAAATTTATCAGCTACCAGACCAGCAGTTCGCTAATCTTTACTGGTTTCGCTATGACTGGTTCTCCGACGAGGGGCTTAAGGCAAAGTTTGCAAAGCTCTATGGTTACGACTTAGGTGTGCCGATTAACTGGTCGGCGTACGAAGACATCGCTGAATTTTTCTCCACTCATGTGGGTGAGATAGACGGCAAAAAAGTTTATGGGCACATGGACTATGGCAAAAAAGATCCATCCCTAGGTTGGCGTTTTACCGATGCATGGTTGTCTATGGCCGGCGCAGGTGATGTAGGTATTCCCAATGGCTTGCCGGTAGATGAGTGGGGTATTCGAGTAGAAAATTGTCGCCCAGTTGGATCGTCTGTGACTCGCGGCGGCGCAGCTAACGGCCCAGCAGCGGTGTACGCGCTGCAAAAGTATATTGATTGGTTAAAGGCCTACGCACCCAGCGAAGCACCAGGCATGACATTCTCTGAGTCTGGTCCTGTGCCAGCCCAAGGCCACATTGCACAACAAATATTTTGGTACACCACATTTACTGCGGACATGATCAAGGACGGTCTAGCGGTAGTCAATGAAGACGGTACACCTAAGTGGCGTATGGCGCCTTCCCCCCATGGGCCTTATTGGGAAGAAGGCATGAAGCTGGGCTACCAAGATACAGGCGCGTGGACCTTGTTAAAATCTACGCCGTTGGATCGGCGTAAAGCGGCATGGCTTTATGCGCAGTTTGTAACCTCGAAAACCGTATCGCTGAAGAAAACTGTGGTAGGTCTTACGCCCATTCGTGACTCAGATATTCGCTCTCAAGCCATGACCGATTTGGCACCTAAGCTAGGTGGATTGGTGGAGTTCTACCGCAGTTCAGCGCGTACAGCTTGGACCCCAACAGGCACCAACGTGCCAGATTATCCAAAGCTTGCGCAGCTGTGGTGGGCAAACGTTGCCAACGCTGTGAGTGGTCAAGTCAGTGCACAGGACGCCATGGACAGTTTGGCCAGCCAGCAAGACCGAGTGCTAGAGCGCCTAGAAAAACACGGCATTCAGGGTGATTGTGGTCCCAAGTTGAATGAAGAAAGAGAGGCGGAGTATTGGTTGTCTCAGCCTGGCTCACCTAAGGCGCAGTTGGCTGACGAGAAGCCTCAGGGCCAAACCATTTCTTATGATGCGTTGCTCAAGACATGGGCGGCTGAGTAAGAAGTAGGTTTGAATAAACAGGTCTGAACAAGCAGGGCAGAAGTTAATTATAGAGGGGTAGCTCTATAAACGTTTTGCTCGTTTTTTGAAGAATTATTGTCCGTGTTAAGGCGCTTTGCGAAACTGCATGGCGCGCCCTCAATCTTTAGGCTTTCTGCCTAAATGGCGGCCTTGATAACTGTCTAAGCGCCGGCCTCAAAGCTGTACTGTCGTTCCACTTTGCAGATGCGCACAGTGTATGAGCTGTACCACTTCTCTTGCCCTAATTTTTGCGCCACCACATGCTCTGATGCTTGCTTCCAAGCCTCAATAGCCTGCAATGATTGCCAATAGCTCACAGTGATGCCCAGCTCAGATTTAGCAGTTTCCATATGCAAAAACCCCGGCTGTTGCTGGGCTAATTTGTCCATAGATTTAGCCATGGCGTCGTAGGCGGGGTCGTCACCAGATGAGGTTGAGGTAAAGATTACTGCATAGTAGCCGTCTGCAACTGTCATTGAGATTGCCCCTGATATTTGCCAATCCTTAAAAGGCTTATTTGTCCAAGTTTTTAAAGAAGTCGATGTCGCGCTTTTCACCTTCAGGTACCGCCACCTCAGTAATGCGCTCGTCTACATCGTCCCATTCCAAACGCAGCGCCCTAGTCATGGTGGCATGCATTTCATAAGTACAAACAATGTATGTCAGTTCGATGATCTGCACTTCGTTGAGGTGCGCTTGGAGCACAGCAAAAGTGCCATCAGCAACGCGGCCGCCTTGCAGTACAAGGTCGTCGGTGTAGGCCAACACTGCGCGTTCTAGCTCGTCGAACAAATCAGTAGCCGCCCAATGTGGAATCGCCTGAATTTGCGCTTCAGAAAAACCAGCGCCGCGCAGCGCTTTGCAATGTTGGGAAAACACAAACTGACTACCGCGAGCGAACCCGGCCCTGGCTTGGCCCAGCTCCCTGAGTTTTGGCGAAATCTTGCGGTTACGACTACGGTAGAATTCAAAACCACTGACCATATGGTGCAAGGCATCAGGCACGTGAGCAAACACGGTCCACCAGTTACCAGGCGTGCCTGTGGCGGTGCCCGGGTGCGTGGTTGGCTCACGGTCCTTGCCAAATAGCGCGTCGTAAAAAGGCAGCACGCTGGCGTCGGCTTCCGTTCTAGGTATTTGTCTTAGTCTTGGCATCACTTTCCCCCTAATTTTCTATTGCCTCAGTATCCCGCTTTTTTTGCTTAGTCTCCAGAGACATGGCGTTAAGTTTTACGCGAGCTAATGTTGGATTACACGCAAGTCTAGTGTCGTTGTGCGTGCCTAAGCCTTTTATGCGCGTCTTTGGCGTACTCCTCTGAGCGACGACTCGCAGGCAGGGCGTGACGCTTTGCGTTATAGCCGTTCAGCCTCCATTTACAACCTTTGAGAGTCTAAAAGCCCGAGAAGCGTGGCAACTTGGTACTTTGTATTCTGTTTATTTTAATCTTGATTCGGCTACAAGCGTTGCAGCAGCAACAACTCAGTTTGCAGCATATCAATTGCGATGGAATAAGGATAAATCTATGCGTCTTATATTGGCTATCTTCTTACCTTGGCTACAGTTTTTTACTATTGGTAGGCCCTTTGCTGGCATTATTTGCCTGATTCTACAGCTCACTCTTGTAGGTTGGATTCCTGCATGTATTTGGTCGGTCTATGCCTTAAGCCAATACAAAACGGATCAAAAAATCAAAGACAGTCTGGCAGACAAGTGAGCCGAAATTTAACTACGGAGAATTTGGCTTATGCTTAGTGCCTGCAATAATCAACGCTCGCTCCCTTCAGCAATGACTAAGACGGCTATGTTGAGTCGATTTTTTCTCCTCGGCAGTCTGCAGCTGGCGTTACTCGGTTGCTCATCTACTTATTACGATGCTCTAGAGAGCATTGGCGTGCACAAGCGCGATATTTTTGTTGATCGCATTGAAGAAAGTCTGGAAGTGCAGAAAGAAGGCCAAGCACAGTTCGAGAGCGCGCTGGAGCAATTTAAAGCCACTATCGATTTTGACGGTGGGGGCTTAGAGAAAGCCTACAACCTTTTTAATGACGAATATGAAGACAGCGAAGACGCTGCCAAGGCCATCAGTGCGCACATAGCCTCGGTTGAAAACGTGGCAGATGCCTTGTTCGAAGAATGGTCTGAAGAGTTAGACCTCTACACCAGTCCGTCTTTGCGCCGTGCAAGTGAACGACAATATACGGCCACACAGAAAAAGTATCGACGCTTGTTGGCTTCAATGCAGCGCGTGGAAAGCAGCATGCAGCCGGTGTTGGCAACCATGCGAGACAACGTATTGTTCCTAAAACATAACTTAAATGCCCGGGCGATAGATGCCCTTAAAGGCGAGCTAGGCAGTATTAACCGCGATGTTTCCACATTAGTGAAAAATATGCAGCGGTCTATTCAAGAATCAGAGGCGTTTATTGCCGCATTGAAGGCCCAGCGTTAGCAAATTGCATCGTTGGCCGATTCTCGGTCGATCTTTTCACCGTCGTAAAGCTCCACCTAGTAGTCATTTTTTCTCATGCCCCAAAGTAAAAGTCGCTGATTTTGAAACAAAAGTTTTTTCTCGGTGACTAACTATTACTACACCAGTGGTCATCTAACTTGCCCACTGCTACCCAAGCTTATGCCCGGAAATAGCAAATTGACCGCGTAAAAGCTCTGGTTTTAGCATGAGTTTTGAAAAATAAATTACATCGAGAGTTCCATATGCCCGTCTTTAACGTTAACAACACCCCTTCTCGTATAAACATGCCGACAGAACTAAAAGAGCACTTAGCCAAGCATAAGGAGCTATACCAGGGGTCACGCATCGATGCACAAACTGACGAAACCGGAACAGAGGAACAAACTGAAAGGTATACTGGTAAAAAAGCTCGGGATACCTATTCAGTGTCGAGCAAAAAATTGGACCATTTATGGAGCATGCACACCGACGGGGAGGACGAGCAATTTATTAGTGGGCCAATAACGAACGCTGAAGTGAAGGCGCGTGCCTTTACAACGGATTCGGATGACCGTTACGTGGGTCAAGGCGGCTATGCTACGGTTAGCTCGTATTTTACAGATGAGTATAATCAAAAAGCAGATTGGGATGATCAAACTCAAGACTATTTAAATGCCAATCCAGAGATGAAGTTGTTGATCAAGGCAGAGGTGGTGCGAAAAGATCAATTACCAGGTATAGATGCTGCGGTGAGAAGGCATGCAACTAACCTATTGAGTTGGATTGGTGTGCTCGGCAATACTGGTTCTGATAATGAGTTCAATATGATTACCCGAATGGATCACCCTAGTATTGTGAAAGCGCTGGATTACTCGGAAAAATCTATTTGGTTAGAAAATAGCGGTGCTGCATTTGACCCGCGAAAATTTTCGCCCGATGAAATTCTGGGCGTCTATTGCCAAGTTTTCGCTGCAGCTAAGCACGTGACGTCATCTGAGGTATTTCATAATAATGTTGGCGCGAACAATATTACGGTTGATAAGCATGGCCGCGCTACACTTTTAGATTTTAATGTTGCAACAGACATACGCGCGGACGGCACTAAACACCCATTTAGCAATTATATAAGTTTGCTTAAAAGCTTCAGAAGTTCAGTGCAAAAGTTTGATTATCCTCCCAGCCAAGTGACGAGGGCGCTGGTGGAAAAAATACTCGATAGCATTCCGAAATTGGAAGATTCTGAGCTAACTGCCCAAAAACTATTAGACGTGATGAGTGGGGTAAATGCTGATTTTTCCGCCATTAATGCAAATATTGACGCTGTTACCAGAAAATGGATCTCAGGGCTTTCTCCGCCCCATTTGTCCTCGCCACCAGCGGATGAATCAGATCCTACCTTCCTCGGTTACGTTTAGGCGCAGTAAGGATGTGCTAATTTCAGCCACGCAATATATTGCTAACGCTGAGCTTTTTTGCTGGCGCTAGGTTTTAAACTCATCATAGTGCGGGGATGTTAGTCGTTATTTTGCGGCGGGGCTTTCCGCATGAACAAGCTATCGGTCTGCCTTAGCCCACCTCGCCAGGGGCTCGGCCGGAGGAAGCAGATCCCAATTTGCGTGGTTACGTATAAGTGCCACCGAGTTGATGAAAGCTCAGGCTTGCAATAGATTGTTAATTCTACAGTTGCGGCTGCTCGGCGTAGGCCAAATTGATCGTTGAAAATTTCAAGGTTTATTGTCGTATCGGAAGGGGAGCTTTGCTAGCCGTTATTTTTTAGTGCGACTTTTCGTCTGAACAAAACCTACTGCACCGCAATGTGTTGTATAGCTACCCCTACTGGATTCAAACTGCTAAAGGGCTGTAGTATCTCAGCCATGAATTATGTCCAACTTGCAATCCCGTACTTTATTCTCGCAATCATTCTTGAGTCCATCTACGGCTACCTGCGCAAAAATCAAACCTATCGCCTAAACGACACCGTTAACAGCCTGCAAATGGGCATGCTTAGTAGGTTAGTGGGCGTGCTGCGGTTGGGCTTTTCAGCGGTTGTATTCACTCACTTGGTTTCGCTGTTTGGCGTACAGCAGTGGTCTGCGGATACCTGGGTGCACTGGGTGCTCGCATTCATCGCCTACGATTGCTGCTACTACTGGAAGCACCGGTTTGGTCATCAGTGGCGCATTATGTGGGCCTCTCATTCAGCCCATCACCAAAGCGAAGAATACAACTTGAGTACCGCACTGCGCCAAACGGGTACCGACTATATTGGCTTTGTCTTTTATATTCCCATGTATTTGGCGGGTACGCCGGTGGAAGTAATGGTCACCGTGGGCAGCCTGAATTTGGTATATCAATTCTGGGTGCATACAGAGCATGTGCGCTTCCTTGGGGTACTAGATTACATTCTGGTCACGCCTTCTAATCATCGTGTGCATCATGCCAAAAACCCAGGTTATATAGACAAAAACTTCGGCGGCGTGTTTGTTATCTGGGATCGGCTGTTCGGTACCTTTGCGGTTGAGCGGGTGGAAGAACCTTGTCGTTTTGGTATTACTCATGGCCTTAAGAGTTGGAACCCTGTTTGGGCTAATGCCATTGTTTGGTGGGACACTCTCAAATTGTCTACGCAAACTCGGCGCTGGCAGGATAAGTTTTTGCTTTGGTTTAAAGGCCCAGCTTGGTTGCCAGAGGATATTAGCCAAACACATGCAGGTAGCTGGCAGGATGACAAATTTGACCCGGTTGCTTCTACTTACTGCAAGATATATGTGTTTGCTCAATTCGTAGTGGTGACGTTACTAGCACTGGTTTTGCAAGAGTTACAGAACGAATTGCCAACCAGTTTCGTCTTGGTCGCGTTTTTCTTTTTGGTGTTTTCAGTTTGTGTCCAAGGTGTATGGCTGGAAGCCCGAGGGCCTTTTCGAGTTATGGAAGCGGCGCGTTTGACGGCGGTTGGTGTCCTTTCCTTAATTCTACCTACTGCTTGGCCTGCGGTTGAATGGACCGTTCAGTCATACGA
>CAJXUL010000070.1 GCA_913060615.1 uncultured Gammaproteobacteria bacterium
CCTCTCTATTCGTCGGCAGCGTCAGATGTGTATAAGAGACAGGATTTCAATTAAGTGACGAAATTTTTGAGTCTGGGACTGGCTATTTGTGGATCAACCCAGTCGGAGATATCTTGCTGGCTAGTTATGGCGCCTATAGTTTATTGCAGCACGGTACTTTAGTTGGACGAAATGTCGCAACTATATGGAATGATCCAAAAGACGTAGAAAATATTCATTCTCATCTGCATAGGTTTTTTCAACCACGCGTGAAAGCTACCGCAGCCTCGTCGAAAGATTCAGAGCAATTGTCATTTACGGTTAACCAAGGCTCGGCTAACGCAGTAGATTTTGAGCTTTCATGGGCAGATCCAGTCGATAATAAATCGGTACTAGTGCGAATTAAATTGCATTCCGAAAATTCCAATTTAGCCCCTCAACAAGACCATCAGGCAATTAAGCAGCTGTTAATGGATGGTAGTTTGAGTGCCAGAGTGATCATAGATGGTGAAGGCCTCGTGGTGGATATAAACAATGCCACGGAAGAGTTATTTGGTTATACGCCAAAGGAGTTGATTGGCAAGCCGATGGCCGAATTTATAGTGCCCGAGCGTTTACGCAGTGCCCACTATAATGGCCTGGCGCGCTACCTTGCGACCGGTGAAGAGAAAATAGTAGGCCATAGAGTGGAGATTAGTGGTCTGCATAAGTCAGGTGAGGAGATGCCTGTTGAGTTGGCTGTAAGCGCTGTTAATTTGACCGGCGACATTTATTTTGGTGCGGAGATGCGCGACTTGCGTGAGGAGCACGCAAATAAGGAAATAATGCGTGAAGCGCAGTCGTCGGCGGAATTTGCTAACGAGGCGAAGAGTCGCTTTTTAGCAACCATGAGCCATGAAATTCGTACGCCGCTGAATGCACTGCTAGGGATTGTTAATTTGGTCAGGGCAGATTTACAGGACCCGCATCAAGTGAGTTTATTAACCACGGCAGAAAATTCAGGTCTACGATTGATGAGTTTGCTAAAGAACGTGCTTGACTACTCCAAGATTGAAGCCGGCGAGATGAGTGTTGATGAAACTACATTTTCACCTGCTGCTACAGCAAGAGATTTAGTCGCGCTCTACAAACCTACAGCGCAAGCTCAGGGTATTAAACTGCGTATGCGTGACAGCAATATTAGCGAGTACTTTACTTTGGGTGATGACCACAAAGTCACGCAAATTATTTCAAATTTGTTGAGCAACGCGATTAAGTTTACCGAAGCAGGAGAAATTGAAGTCACCGTTGAAAAGTCCGCCGTTAGTAAATTGCCCAATCAAGATGCCGCTCTTGGCGAAAACTTTGCCTGCTACAAAATCCATGTGCGAGATACTGGGATTGGCATGACGCCTACTCAAACAGAAGATGTGTTTACCGCTTTTGTTCAAGCAGATGATTCAGATACAAGAAAGTATTTAGGCACAGGCCTTGGTTTGTCTATCAGTCAACATTTGGCGCATTTAATGGGGGGTGACATAAGTGTGGTGTCCCAAAAGGGCGAAGGCAGTTGTTTTACCTTAGAGCTGCCGCTGCAGATTGTTCCTGGCTTAGTTACAATGCCGCCAGTGCATAGGCGCGCAGGCCCCATTAATGTGAGCAAGCGCATATTGTTGGTAGAAGACAGCGCGCCGAATCAGTTGGTGGTTAAGGCCGCACTCGAACGTCGTGGTTACACCGTCGAAGTAGTAGACAGTGGTCTGGCAGCTTGTGAACTGATTGCTAAGGGGCGCCCCTCTCAAGATCAATTTGGCCTAGTCTTAATGGATGTGCAGATGCCGGGTATGGACGGACTAGAAGCGACACGTTGGATGCGTAAACAAAATTTTAAGCAACCAATTATTGCCCTAACAGCCAAAGCTTATAAGGAAGATGAACGGGCTTGCTTAGAAGCGGGAATGGATGACTTTTTGACTAAGCCTATTGATTATGACCTGCTCAGTAGTCGTATCTCCATGTGGTTGGACCATGAGGGTAGCAGCGCCAATTTGTCTGGGACCCGTATGCAGGAAATCAGAGAGCTAATGGGTGAAACTGCGTTTCGAGAGGCGTTGGCTGTGTTTGCGATAGAAGTTGAAGCTCGCCTGGAAGATGTGCAAAGCGGGCTGGCGGCGGATGACTTTGTAAAAGTTGATCGAGCCTGCCACACATTATCTGGCGTTTTTTCTGGCTATGGCTTTGATGAACTGCATCATATTTGTAGTGCCATACAAGAATCCTGTGTGGCGAAGATTAGACCGGTGCCGAAAACCGTTGAGAGACTAAATGAGTTAGCCGAAGAGTTGTTGGTTAAAGTCAGAGCTTACTCAGCCAATGCTTTTGTTTAGACTGAAGCTGGTCCGTCTCAATCATTGTTGCTAATTTCTTCGTATTGCCCCAGCGCTGGCGCTAACTCGCAGCCTTGATCTCTTGCTCCAAGTTTTTTGCGGTAGTTTGCATAATATCCCACTGGCCAAATAAATATTCTGTGTGGTCTTGCTTGGGTAGGTCCGCAAAAGGGACGCGCCAAAAATGAATGCGCACATGTTGGTTTAGCCAGCCGCCGCCGAGTAAATCATGTATATCAGCCGAGCCTTCAAAACCAGCGTGAGCCAGAAAGACTAAGTCTTTGCCGGGGTTAGCATCTAACATGCCACATACGCCACCTAGTCTGGGCGGTAGTAGGTCAGGCCAGCGATCTAGTTGGTCTTTTAAATTAGGGTGTTTAGTCGCTAATTGCTGATGTTTCTTTCTAGTGAATCGAGTGCCTTCTGGGTAAATTAATACAGATTGGTCGGCGGGTGCCTGCCTCATTAGTTCGCTGACATTTTCTATTGCTCTTGCAGAGTCGCTGCCAGAGCGGTCGACAAAGACGTTGGGCAGTCTATGGCCGCCGATATCCAGACACGGTAGCAAGCGCAGCTCTTGTTTTAAAACGTAGCGCAATCCTTCCGCTCGGGCCTGGCCAAAAAACAGCAGCGGTAACACTGTATCGGCCATACTAGTATGTCGGCACAAGACTAAGGCGCAATTGCCCTCCAAGGCATCTTCGCCCGTTACTTCAATTTTCAATTTGAATAATCGCTTGCCCATCTCGAATAACGATCGCCCCCACCAAAACTGAATGTCGCGGTCTTTGCGCATACGCTCTTCGATGTTGTGGTAACGCAGCCAAACCCAAGCAAATTTACTCAGACCTATCCACTCATAAACAATGAAAGCGTAGATAAAGGCCATTGCTTGAGGAGTGGTTTTGAATTTTGCAAAAAAGCTCATAATAAATGCAGTGACAAGAACCAGTGGTGCCAAGGCAGTGGCTACTATGGTTGCAAGGATAAGCACTGATATGGTGAGCAAGCGTCTTAAATACATGTGTGAGAACCTGGCTTGAATGATTTAGGGATCAAAGATGATCCGGTAAAGCTGGACGGCGATGTTACTGAGGGGCAGTTGAGGGCTTGGTTGTTACGAGTGTTAGATATCATGTTTTAGTTTCAGGCGTTTGTGCTCTGCGCCTTGGTTATTCTGGTCATGCTAGCCAGCCTTACGCTAAACCATTTCCAACTAACAACGCCAAATAGTGCGTTGCTGATCAGAGTGGCGATAAAAATGCCTACGTAGCCCAGCATATTGTTGAGTAGCGTTGCCAAGGGCACATAAACCACAATCATTCTTGCAAAAGACAGTGCAGTGCTGGGGAGCGGTTTGCCCAGAGCATTGAACGATGCGCTAGACATCATAAGTACACCCCATAAACCGTAGCTCCACGGCACTAATGCTAAATAAATGCCGGCGACTTCGACTACCTCAGGTTTAGCATCGATGAGTCTTGCAATTTCTTCGCCGAAGAAGAAAAGCGGTATTGCTACCAAGAAACCCCAGCCCAAACTAAAGAGGTAGCTTACGTTGACCCCGCGGCGCACACGATTAAATTCATGGGCGCCCCAGTTTTGTCCGACAAAAGGTCCAATGGATCCAGATAATGCAAACAACAGCATTGCTGCTAGAGCCTCAAGCCTGCCAGCCACGCCAAATCCGGCCACTGCGTCTTGGCCATAGTCTGCAATTAAAAAGGTGATATAAGCTGCGGTGAATGGGCCGATGAGATTTGTTGCAATAGCAGGCACGCCAATGTGCAGTATGCGTTTGGTAGAGGCCAGCCAGCCTTTAAATACATCTTTAGTCAGAACCATGGAACCGTGATAAACGTACCAGAGGGTTACAATCAAGGTTAAGAAGCGGGTTAATGTCATGGCGGTTGCAGCGCCAGCAAGTTCCATTGCAGGTAGGCCGAACCAACCAAAGATGAGGAAAGGGTCGAGAATTAAGTTAATGACCGAACCGACAGTCATTATGATGCCGGGGATCGCAGCGCTGCCATTGGCGCGCATGATACTTCCGCAAATCATTGCCGTGGTAAAGAGCACGCTGCCGGGCAGGTAAATGTCTAAGTAGCTATGAATGAGCGGGAGCATTTCGGGCTTTGCCCCCATAGCAAGAAAAAGCGGGTCTATGATCAACCAGCACAATGCTGCAATAACTACCATGGCGATAAAAACCAAAATAAGGCTATGGGTGCCGAGTCGGGGTACATCGTTGGCGTCGCCAGGATTAGTGCCGCTGGTATTTGAATACTGTTTACTGCCGACACTGCGAGCGATCACTGATGAGGTGCCAATACTGATGCCTAAGGCAATGCTGGTGAGGATCATCACTAACGGAAAGGTAAATGTGATAGCAGCTACGTAAGCTGTACCTAATTGTCCAATAAATCCCATTTCTAGGGTTTGCACCAGAATGCTGGACGACACTCCCATCATCATGGGCGCGGTTAGTCTGGCCAGGGAGGTGGAAACGCGGCCTTGAGTGAGATCTTGCTGTGACATTAATTAAAGTATCTCATGGCTAGGTGTGCAAAGGGGGTGAAATAGCAGAGAAATGTTGCCGACTTAGTGTGGTTGGGGCGCGGGTTTACTTTTCCTGCTAGAAGGGCGGGGCTTTCCTGCGTACCATTGATTTTCTCATCGCAAAATCTCTTGGACCACTCTATGACCAGCTCGTTTGGCTACTCCCCCGCCGTTTTCGTCTCCACCGAACAACGTCAGGAATTTTTGCAATTCGCGCAACAGGCCGCACGCTTGGCCGGAGCGGTTGTGTTACCGCACTTTCGCAGCACAATTGCTGCGCAAAACAAAGTCGCGGGTAAAGGTTTTGACCCGGTCACGGTAGCGGATCAAGGCGCGGAAGAGGCTATTCGTAATGCCATTGAAAGTACCTATCCTGATCACGGTATTTATGGCGAAGAGTTCGGTTTGAAAGCTGGCAATGGATTAACCTGGGTAATAGACCCTATTGATGGTACGCGCGCGTTTATGAGCGGCATGTTGCACTGGGGTATATTGTTGGCATTGTTTGACGGAGAAACCCCCATCGTCGGCGTGATGTATCAACCCTACACTGATGAGCTGTTTTTTGGTGATGGCGATACTGCATGGATGCAACGAGGAGAGGTAACTATGCAACTACATACCAGCCAGTGCGACAGTGTGGCGCAAGCAATTATGACAACAACTGGGACCAGTTGGTTTTCTCCCCAACAGCTATTCGGTTATGGCCAGCTGCGCGAAAACGTGCGTCTGCATAAGGTAGGCGGCGACTGTTATCTCTTTGGCATGGTGGCAATGGGGCAGATCGATTTAGGTGTGGAGGGTCGTCTCAATGCATATGATATTCAGGCTTTAATACCGATTGTCAGAGGCGCTGGTGGGGTAGTCACAACCTGGAACGGCGACAACCCAAGCATGGGTGGTGACATTATTGCTTCCGCCAATATGACCCTACATGAGCAAGCATTGGATATGTTGGAGGACTAGATCCTTTGTTCAAGCTAACTGGGCATCCGCCGCCGTTTTAAAAACCTCTTAACAGATTTCCCCCAATCATTTGCTAGTAAGCGCATTAGATGTTCCCAATAGATCCGGGCGCATCTACTGCGAGGCTGGCAGTAGCACTAGTTCTCCCTTATGTTTTTTGTTCTGCCAGTTGTCTAAGGGTTGCCACAAGCAATTTTTGCTCGGCAATCTTTACTCGCTCCTCCAGTGTTTGGGCGTCATCAGTCGGTTCAACCGGTACTTTCACCTGGGCCAAGATGGGGCCGGTGTCGTAATCGGTATCTACAAAATGCACGCTGGCCCCGCTCTCTTCCTCCCCGGCGGCAATAACGGCTTCGTGGACCTTACGACCAAAAAAACCTTTGCCGCCAAATTTGGGTAACAGTGCAGGGTGTGTATTGAGTATTTTGCCGCTGAAGGCCGCAAGGGTTAGCGGGCCAAGTTTTTTCATATAACCAAGTAATAAGATCAGATCAATTTGTTGGTCTTGGCAGGCCTTGAGCATTGCGCTGTCAGCGCCATTGTCGTCGCCATGGGTTTTGGAGCTGATATGTTGGTTCTGTATGTTTGCAAGGGCGGCGCGGTGGAGTGCGCCAGACGTGCTGTTGTTACTGATCACTAAGGCGACTGTTGCGTCAATTTGATCGTTGCCGCAGGCATCAATAACTGCCTGCATAGTGCTGCCCTCATGCGATGCTAAAACGGCTATCCGCATGGTTATTCTGCGATCCTGAAAATGGCTGTATGCAGAATGTCAGTAGTGAGTTCTTCACCTCGCCAATAAGTGATGTGGATGGTTATGAATTGATGACCTTTACGCTCAAATTTTTCTTTTACCACGGTCTTACTGGTGATCTCATCGCCGACCATTAATGCAGATCTATGATTGGTTATCGAACTGGCATGAATCCATGCAGGCATTAGATACTCTTCCATTAGACAGTAGTTGGCTAACGATAAAATGTAGTGAGGGTGGATGTGTTCTTTATATACCAGGTCATGGTCGCTTATCTCTTCGCAGTAGCGGTTGTTTTCAGATTCACTCAGTGACCAAGTTTTCTCAACAAATACCTCTTCAGGTACAACGTTGTCCCAGTGGATTTCAACCTTGGGTGTTGCTTTAGCGGGGCCGTCTAAGCCGATGTCGGTTGCCATTGTGAGCATCGGTCCGGCGATTATTTCCGCCAATAATAGGTCCTCTTGATTGTGGCATTTGATCCGATATTGGCCATCAGGTTCGGTAGTCAGAACAATACTCAGCTCATCGCCATCGTAGGCAGGTTTGAGTAGGCGTAGCGCCGTTTGACTTTGGCCCAGCCACTGTTCACCAAATTTTTCCACCAGCGGTTGAACTAGGTGTCCATAAACGGCCACGCCAGGCACTAACGCGCCTCTAAAACCGTGACTTTGGGCGACGGCGTTACTATGCATTCGGTTTTCGCTGTCAGTGTTGAAGTTGCGAGCTGTGACTTGATAAGTGGACATGTTGATTTCCTCAGAACTAGGCGTCAAATGTTGAGGGCACATTGTCGCTGGAATTTGCAGCGCTGCCTATGCTCTAGAGAAAATTAAGAGAAAATTAAAAGAAATGTGCGGCAAAAGATTCGTCCGAACTAAGCCAGAACTAGTGCCTACCGCTCGGCATGAATTTAAGTTCTATTCGTAGGCCTGAGCGGGTAGCCATGTGACCACGGCCTGCCAGTTGAAGATGATCAACATGCCTAAAACCTGCAGCCCTATAAATGGCACCACACCTTTATAAATGGTGGTGACGTCTATGCCCTCAGGGGCTACACCCTTAAGATAAAAAATGGCGAAGCCTACTGGCGGTGTTAAAAAGCTCGTTTGCAGACAGACTGCGAAAAGAATGGTGAACCAAATTGGGTCGAACCCTAGGCCGATTACAACTGGAGAAACCAGTGGCAGAACGATCAACGTTAACTCGATCCAGTCTAAGAAGAAGCCGAGCAAAAATGTTGCGAGCAAAATGCAAATCATTATGCCGGTCGGCTCGAAGGGTAAATTGAGCAGCACACCCTCTATCAACTCGTCGCCTCCAAGGCCGCGTAAGACTAATGAGAACGCTGTAGCGCCAAGTAACACAGCAAAGATGTAGGCGGTGGTTTTTGTGGTCTCAGAAAGTACCTCACGCATCACTGATTTCGACATTTGGCCTTTCACTACTGCTAACAGCAGCGCACCGGCGGCGCCCACACCTGCGGCTTCTGTGGGGGTCGCTAGGCCAAAGAAAATACTGCCAAGCACAGCCAGAATAAGGAATGCTGGCGGCAGTATGGCGAGAAACAAATCTTTCACCGCCTGCCAATCAAAGGGTTGGGTAGGGGCCGCTGGGGCTTTTTCTGGCGACAGCCAACCCACAAATAAAATATAGAGAATATAGAGGCCGCCGAGCAGTGCACCGGGGAATACCGCGCCAAGGAAAAGGTCGCCCACACTCATAGACATGCGGTCGGCCATAAGCACCAGCATAATGCTGGGTGGAATCAATATGCCGAGCGTGCCCACTGCGCAGACCGTGCCAGCGGCAAAAGATTTGTCGTAACCCTGTTGCATCATCACCGGTAGACCAAGCAGCGCGAGTAAGACAACTGATGCGCCGATGATCCCAGTGGTAGCTGCCAGCAAAAGACCAATTACCGTCACTGTGATTGCCAAGCCCCCGCGGAGTCCGCCAAATAACCGAGCAAAACTAATCATTAGTTGGTTGGCAATGCCTGAACGGTCAAGTAGCAGTCCCATAAGAATGAACATGGGTAAGGCCACCATGACCCAGTTTTCCATGACTTTCCATATGCGGTCCACAGTTAGAGACGTGTAGTTCCAGTCCATGCCAATGGCCAAATTGAAGTCGGCTTCAAGAACAACGGCGAGTGCGCTAAAGAGAATTGCTAAACCACCCAGCAGCCAAGCCACTGGGAAACCGGTGAAAACTAAGGCGATGAAACTGACAAACATCATCACTGCGAGAACTTCATTAGCGGCCATGTGTTTCCTCAGCTTGTGTATTGCTTGTTGCTAAAGACGCTGCCGTATTTTTATAGTTTCCTTCCGAGTGTGCCGCGCCGTTCTCGATATCGTGCTCCTCATAGTCGATAAAGAGGAAATGCCAGACTCTAATGAGCCGCGCGAAAACGGTCAAAAGTAATAACGCAAAGCCTAGGGGGAGTATTGCCTTAATGGCCCAGCGATAGGGCAATCCGCCAGGGGAGCGTGATACTTCACCAACCAAAAAAGACGATGAGACGAATTGCACGCTGTAAATCAGAATTAACGCGATAAAAGGTATGAGGAAAAGTAAAATGCCATACAGCTCAATCCATGCTCGCAGTTGTGGGCTGAAGCGCTCATGTAAAACGTCCACGCGAATGTGCACGTCCGCTTGGTAGGCGTAGCTCATGCCCAGCAAAAAACCAACGGAATATAAGTGCCACTGCAGCTCTTCTAATTCTATGCGGCCTTCGCTGAACAAATAACGCATCAACACATTGATGACGATGACAGATAAAAGCGCCAACCAGATATAAGAAAGGGCTTGCCCAATACGCCGGACAAAACTGTCGATGCGCCTAGAAAGGTAGGTATGGGGCAGAGTGTCGACGCGCATCAAAAGTCTCGAGGTAGATAGGCGCGAGATTTCCATTCGGCGTAGCTTTTACGGAAAGCCCGTTGAGAAGCTAGAATTTCTGCGAAGTCCGCATCTTTGGCGGCTTCCTCGTCGAGAATTTCATCCGCCACGCGATTTAGTTCTCTTAATAAAGGTTCCGGTAAAATCTCCGCAGAAACCCCAATGTCCGCAAAACCCACTATCACATCGCCCTGCAATGCTTCGGCTTGAGCCAGATTACGAGTGACTGCTGCGGTGCAACCTAGTTCTATCAATGATTGGTCAGCGTTAGAAAGTTGACGCCACACTTTCAGGTTGACCACCAAATGCGAGGCCGTAAAGGGCTGGTGCCAGCCGGGGTAGTAATTGAATTTTGCCACCCGGTTAAAACCTAGTGATTGGTCAACAATGGGAAGAGCGAATTCCGTTGCATCAATTGCGCCTTTCTCTAGAGCCTGAAATATTTCGCCGCCGGGAATCATGGTGACGCTGGCGCCTAAGCGTTCAATGACTTTACCGCCAAGGCCAGCGAAGCGGATCTTTAGTCCTTTTACATCTTCCAGTGACTCTATCTTTTCCCTGAACCATCCAGCAGTTTCAGGCCCTGTCATGCCACAGTAAAGGGGCATCAAGTTATGTTCTACATATAGATTTTCAGTTAGTTCACGACCGCCTGCTTCATACCACCAAGCGCTGTATTCCCAGGGTTCCATCCCAAATGGAACGGCTGAAATCAGCGGCGAAGACGGAATTTTACCTTGGTCATAACCCAACCATGTATACCCCGCGGGCACCTTGCCATCTCTTACTGCCTCGGTAATAGCAAAGGCTGGGACGACTTCTCCAGGATCAAATAAATTAAATTTGATTGCGCCGTTGCTTGCTTGATCAATCATCGCAGCTAAGTAAACGGGGTTTTCTCCAAGCACAGGCATAGTCCTAGGAAAGACTATAGGCACGCGCCAGTTCAGACGTACTTGGGCAGCAATACCTTGCGCCGCAGGGTTAACAGCGGGCGGATTAATTGGTCTGACAGCCAAGGTGCCAAACATACCGATAACGAACGCGCTGATAACGGCTGTCAGTGCGGCTTTATTAGTGATTGATTTACGCGTCATACCCTTCGACTACCCGTTGCGGCCAACTACTTAAGTCCAGTAGACAGGCTAATTGTTTTGGTGGGCCAGATTGTGCGAACCCTCGTCTTTATATGCAAGGATCGATAGGGTTTTTTGCTTTGCTGGTTTAAAGCTATGAGTACCTTCTTGCAACTACGGCTGCCGAATTTTTTCTTCAAGGTCGGTCTATGCCGCTGGCTTTCATTGTCTCGTTGCGTGCTTTGGTGGCATTTTTGATAAATTCTTAAATGGAATGTATTGCTTGTGAGTTATTCCATTTTCTTCACTTGGATGTGCTGGTAACTTGCCGCCGCTAGGATGTTGGTAGGTCTTCTATTCCGGTAGACTTAGCCATATAAAGACGCCGTCAAAGAATGCCGCAGAGGAAATGCTGGGTGTACTTCGACACACAGTTATTAACCAAATTTTAGGGGGCTTTATGCAAATTGGAGTGCCGAAGGAAACTTGGCCCGGTGAAGTGCGATGCGCACTGGTTCCGGCTAACGCTAGTAAATTAATTAAACTCGGCTTTTCAATAAGCATGGAGAGTGGTGCTGGTGCAGCATCTGGTTTCGGTGATGATTTGTTCGTTGATGCCGGTGTGACGATTGCCCAGCGCAATGATGTCATTGCAGGTGCTGATTTGCTTATCTGTGTGCGCAAGCCAGACGCCGTTGAAGTCGGTATGTTGAAATCTGGTGTCATCACCATAAGCTTCCTCGACCCTTTCAATGAAAAGACCCTTGTAGAGTCGCTTGCAACTCAGGGTGCTACAGCTATTTCAATGGAAATGGTGCCTCGTAGTACTCGAGCGCAGAAGATGGACGCACTGTCCTCCCAAGCCAACCTTGCCGGTTATGTAACGGTGATCCAAGCGGCTTTCCATTCGCCCAAGATCATGCCCATGATGATGACGCCTTCAGGCACCATCAGACCTGCTCGCGTCTTTGTTATTGGTGCCGGTGTTGCTGGTTTGCAGGCTATTGCCACAGCGAAGCGTCTTGGTGCACGGGTTGAAGCTTTTGATACGCGTCCGGTTGTTGCCGAACAAGTACAGTCTTTGGGTGCCAAGTTTGTAGAAATAGATTTAGGCGACACAGGCCAAACCGAGCAGGGCTATGCGAAGGCGCTGACCCCCGAGCAAATGGCAATACAGCGCGAAGGGCAAAAGCAAGTTATCAGTCAGTCTGATGTTGTTATTACTACAGCGCAATTATTTGGTCGTCCAGCGCCTCAGTTGATTGACCGCGATATGATCGAATCTATGCAGCCCGGCAGCGTTATTGTGGACATGGCAGTGGAAACGGGCGGTAACGTGGAAGGCTCTGTGCTCAACGAAGTTGTTGAAATCAACGGCGTGAAAATTATCGGCCAAGGTAACCTTCCTGGAGAAGTGGCAAGGAATGCCAGTGAGATGTACTCCAATAACTTGGTTAACCTTTTGCAAGAATTTTGGGATGAAGAAGCTAAGCAGCTTACTTTAGACCCTGAAGACGAGATCGTTCAAAGCTGTGTCATCACTCGTGATGGCGCCGTGGTTAACGAGACCATCAAAAACATTTATAGCGGAGCGTAATCATGGATGCTGTCTTTTTAGCGTTGATACTTATGTTGTCCATATTCCTGGGCTTCGAATTGATTTCTAAGGTGCCTGCGACCTTACACACACCTTTAATGTCCGGCGCCAATGCGATCTCTGGTATCACCATTGTCGGTGCCTTGATCTCTGCCGGTTCTGGTGCTGAAGGTACTGATATGTTGGCGACCGTCTTGGGCGCAGCGGCGGTTATGTTTGCCACCATTAACGTGGTCGGCGGCTATATGGTTACCAATAGAATGCTGAGCATGTTCAAGAAGAAAGATGTTGATGCCAGCGGAGGCAAATCATGAGCTTAGAAATTATTAACTTGTGGTATGTGGTTTCTGCCGCTCTATTTATCTTCGGCCTGAAACAGTTGGGTTCTCCAGCTACTGCCGTTAAAGGTAACAAACTTTCATCTATAGCCATGTTAATAGCTGTAGTTGTGACCTTGTTCAACAAAGACATCCTCCCTTGGGAATGGATCATTGGCGCCATGTTAATTGGCTCGCTGATTGGCGCGATTACCTGTCTCTTATACACATCTGACGCTGCCGACGAATAGAGAGG
>CAJXUL010000071.1 GCA_913060615.1 uncultured Gammaproteobacteria bacterium
TCTACACCTCTCTATTCGTCGGCAGCGTCAGATGTGTATAAGAGACAGATGCAGGGCATCCCGAATCAGCTCATCCATGGTTTCTAGATTGCTCTCAAAACGAGCGACAAGCTTTGCGTCAACATTATCTGGTAGCAGCGCCAACGCTAGGCGCATTCTGGTTAGCGGCGTTCGCAGGTCGTGAGATATGCCCGCCATCAACGTCGTTCTATTAGCCAATAACAGAGAGATCTCGCTCGCCATAGTATTGAAATTACGCGCCAGCGAGACCAACTCACGGGGGCCGGTTTCAGGCAGCGGTTCAATGTCTTCAATACCGCGAAATTGCTCTGCCTGATTAGCCACTTTGACCAACGGCCGCGCAATACGCCGAACAATTAGTAGGGAGGTTAAAAAGACGATTGCTGCGCCAAGGCCAGAAATAACTATAGCCACGTATAGCAATTGAATGTCCCTGCGATCAGGCGATAAGCCAACCTGTAAATCATAATCCGCCATCGGCACCACGACCCATACAAGGTCATCGCCGTCTAACATCTGCACATCCATGTCTAGGCGGTCACGTAATTTATCTTGTAAAAGCGCGGTATAAGGCAAAAACCGATCTAGCACAGGCAAGTCCATAGTGGCTTCGCTGATAATCAGGTCGTGATTTTGCGCCAGCTCTAACTCAAAGTAGGGGCGCGCAGCCGGCGGCAACTCCACCCAAGTTTGGCATGACAACACCAGTAGTGCTGCCTCATCATCTGCTGAGCGTTCAGCAATGGGATCAATTACAAAGACATAAAGCGCAATAGTTGAGACCACAACCATCAGCATGCTACTGAAACCAAGTGTTAAGTTGGTGCGCCCTAACAGCGATGACGGGCCGTTCAAAATAGAAAAGTTAGAGCGTTTGCGAGTAGTCATTTATGTGCTCTTCCATTGGCCACCTATACCAGCGTTAGGGTGTGAGCCCAGCTTAAGCTACTAGGGCTCAAGTTGACCAGCAGTCGTGCCCGAGTTATCGGTGGTGCCTGATCCAGGGTTAAGACAAAACATATAACCTTTACCCCAAATAGTTTTGATATAGGCCGGCTTAGCTGGGTCGTCTTCTAGCTTGGATCGCAGTCGTGTCACCCGCACATCAATAGATCGATCGAAAGGTGAACGCTCAGCACCTGTTAACAAATCTAATATACGATCTCGGTGCAATACCTTGTTTGGGTTCGATACAAGAATCGCCAGTAGATCAAATTCTCCGGAGGTCAAAGGTATCAATGTGCCTTCACAACTTAGACTGTGGGAGGAAAGATCTAAGCAAAAGCGACCAAAAATCACTTCTTTATTTGAATCATCTTCTGCCACTAAGGCCTTGCTGGCACGCCGCAACACTGCTCTAACTCTGGCTAATAATTCACGAGGGTTGAAAGGTTTTGGTAAGTAATCATCAGCGCCCACTTCCAAGCCAACAATTCGATCTACCTCATCGCCCTGAGCTGAGACAATAATAATCGGTAGGTCGCCACGCTTCTTCAAACGCTGTGCGATGGACAATCCGTGCTCACCGGGTAGCATCAAATCTAGAATCAGAAGGTCAACTTCGTGATCGCTGAGATAAGTATCCATCTCTTCACCCGAAGCCACTGTGGCAACGTGGAAGCCCTGCTGCTGAAGGTATTCTTGAGTTAATTCACGAATCTCTGGATCATCGTCAACCACCAATAGGTGTTCTAGCTCAGTGCTTTCTTCCGTTGACATCGCTACTGCGCACCTTGTTTTGTGTTTTCTTTTGAGGGTTCTTTTGAGGATTTTGCGACTAGCTTTTTATCAGTGGGCAAAATCGCTTGTTGCACATTATTTTGCGCTTCCTCTTGCGCATATTGAACGCTCTTTTGCTGAACATTCTGCGGCCCTGATGCAGAGGTTAACTGCCCCCGAACTGTACTTTCCTCACGACGACCAAATCCTGCGCCAAACCTAACCGTGGCTCTAAATACCTGACGACGAGGTTTTTGCGATGCACTGCTGCCATCCGGCGATTGCGATGAACCAACTGCGACGGCTGAATCCGCGTTTTCACCAATAGTAGTCGCGGGCTGGCTGCCGGAGAACTGAACATTTGCGCTAGAGCCATTATTATTAGCTGATCTTTTTCTCAGCGCCTCCAACGGCACCGGCGTCACGGTACTTTGAGTCACCCGAGTACCATCAGGCAAGATATGCGTCACCTTAGCGGTGATGACTACGGTACCTTTTTGGTTACGGGGAATAGATTGACCGTATCTATACTGCCGCTGAGCTCGATTCAGACCCACCGCAATATCGGATTGAGCGGCTTGTCCTCGGATTTTGTTCGGCACCACAGCTTGAGCTCGAGTCTTGTTCATACGAATGCGAACTTCAGCCAATAAATCTCTGCGCTGGGCGGGGTTGAGCTGGAGCCAGCCGCGCACCAGCCCATTAATCTCCCGATCAGTCTTATCGGCAAGATCCCAAACAGCACCTGAACTACTAGCGAGAGCATTAGAGTGGGTGTTTGCAGCGCTAGTTGCTTGGGGTAGAGGGCTAGACTTCTCAGGCAGGAGAACGTCAGTTGATTTGGGTTGGGATTGTGCAACATTAGGCATAACGGAGGTAACATTAGTCGCAGCGACAGCCACGGCTGGCCAGAAAAAACTCAAAGAAACCCATAGCACACCCACAATAGTGCTAGAAAAAGGCCTTTGCTTTTCGTGAGGCTGTTTTTCGTAAGGCATTTTTTTGTACAACAAAATCATTTAAAGACGATACACCTGAGGCATTTCTACTAATAACGACTTCTATTATGAAAACGCCCTGTTACTGCGTAATTTCCAGGGCGTTTCAATTTGTTTCAAACGCGGCATTTCACCACCGAATTTGAAAACCTCCGGCACCCTCGCTGCACAAATAAACAAGCGAAAAATACCGGAGTAAGGTTGACCAGAGCTTATGCTACTTCGAATAATCCAGCAGCACCCTGACCACCACCAATACACATGGTCACAACACCATACTTTTGGTTACGGCGCTTAAGCTCACGCAAAACAACGCCTGTAGTACGTGAACCGGTCATACCAAATGGGTGTCCGATTGAAATACTACCGCCAAGTACATTGTACTTGTCATTGTCAATTTCTAGAGCATCACGACAGTAGAGGCACTGAGAAGCAAATGCTTCGTTCAATTCCCACAAGTCGATGTCATTGATTGATAGGCCGGCGTTCTTCAACAAACGCGGAATAGCAAATACTGGACCAATGCCCATTTCATCAGGCTCACAACCAGCAACAGTGAAACCACGGTAAATACCGATTGGCTGAATGCCCAACTGAGCAGCGCGTTCGGCGCTCATCAACATGGTCATTGAAGCACCATCAGACAACTGCGAGGAGTTACCAGCAGTTACGGAACCATCTTCTTCAAATGCTGGCGCTAGAGATGCCAAGCCTTCAAGAGTGGTATTAGGACGATTACATTCGTCTTGATCAACCCATACAGTTTCATGAGTTTCTTCGCCGGTTTCTTTGTTCACTTTGAGCATAGTCGCGTTCATGCCAACAATCTCTTCAGCGATTTTGCCTGAAGCAACAGCCGCTGCGTACCGAATTTGACTTTGTAATGCGTACTCATCCTGCATTTCACGCGTTACGTTATAACGACGTGCAACAACTTCAGCAGTGTTACCCATAGCCATGAAGATCTCTGGCTTTTCTTCCATCAAACGCTTGTTTTGCTTAGATTTACCAGCTTCTTGACGTGTACGCATAGAAATTGAATCAACACCGCCAGCGATCATTACTTCTGATTGACCTGAAGCAATTTGGTTCGCAGCCATAGCAATTGATTGCAGGCCTGAAGAACAAAAACGGTTAATTGAAACGCCAGCAGCGCTGACTGGTAGTTTTGACAGAATGACTGCTAGACGAGCTAGGTTACCGTCTTGTTCGCCAGTGTGAGTCGCAGCGCCAACAATGACGTCTTCTACTTCGTCAGCGCCGACATTTGGATTGCGATCTAAAAGTGAATCGATGCAATGCGCCAAAAGATCATCTGATCGCGTTAGGTTAAAGCTTCCGCGGAAGGCTTTTGTTAAGCCTGTGCGAACACTATCGACAATTACTACGTCTCTCATAGTTTCTTCCCTTTATGGATTAATTTATCTCGTTGCGTAGCTGTCGCTACTTCCTGAACCACAGCCCTAGCATTTACATAACCTCTTACCGTCTGAGCACACTAAATGCACAAAGGTTCTGCTTACTGGCTAGGATTAGAAGAGGACACACCACCAAAATGGCGCAGCCCCAACTCAAACAGTATCAAGTTCCCCGAGCCTGAATGTTAACCAGATCACAGCAGCAAAGCCAATGCCCGTTTGCGCAGCCGCCAACCTCAGTTAGTATCCCTAATGGAAACGCAATAACAGGAAATTGATATGACAGACTTCCACAACATCAAGATGCACGACATCCAAGGCTCTGAAGTAAACTTTGCTGACTACAAAGGCAAAGCTTGCCTGATAGTCAACGTGGCCAGTCGCTGAGGATTGACTTCACAGTACGCCGGGTTGCGTACTCTGCAAGAACAATTTGCCGATCATCCATTCGAGGTTTTAGCCTTTCCGTGCAACCAATTTGGCGCGCAGGAGCCTGGCAGCAACGAAGAAGTACTTGAATTTGCACAAACCAAGTACAACGTTAACTTCCAAATGTTTAGCAAAATTGAGGTTAACGGCGCGAATGCATGCGACCTTTATCAATTGCTCAAGAGCGAAAAGGCAGACGAAGACGGTAATGCCGACATAACTTGGAACTTTGCAAAGTTTCTCGTCAACAAAGACGGTGAGGTTGTTGGGCGTTTTAATCCAAAAACAGCACCGGAAGAGCTAACAGAGACAATCTTAGGCGCTTTGTAATATTCCCCAGTTTTGACTGATGAATTTTAGTTCCTGGGCCGCCAGGAACTGCACCTAACGTAATCTCTCCTCGAAAAAATGATCGGCTCTTCACTGCGGCCAATTGCGCCGCTTCACCTTTATAATCATTGCGTCTCTAGGTACTATTTTCGTATCGAGATCCCAATCATTCGTTGAGTATCCCGGTTAATATTCCCACATTCATTTAAAAATCTACGCGCGGTTGCCAATGTTCCACCTAGCTCTGCACTTTGCTGTCCCTGCAATTATTGCCTTACAGTTTTTTCACAAGCGCTGGCAAATGGCTTTGCTGGTGATGATGGCCACTATGCTGGTGGATCTTGATCATCTATTCGCCGACCCCATTTATGACGCCGGTCGTTGCAGCATTGGTTTCCACCCGCTGCACCAGCCGTGGTTTATCGCGCTCTATCTTGTTATGTGTTTTGTGCCAAAAACCCGCCTTATCGGGCTGGGGCTGATAATCCATATGGTGCTGGATTCTATCGACTGCCAAGTCACCAACGGCATATGGATTAACTAACCCCTTAAAGCTTTCGTCCTAGGCGTTTTTCAATCTCGCGCCTCTCCCAATCGGGGCCAAGCCAAGGCACCAAATCAAACACCTCCATCGCGTGAGTTGCCAAACCAACACCCCAACCCATGATTACCCAAAGTACCCACCAGTAATCCACATCCATTGACGCATTGAGCAAGGTCAATGCAGTAATCACGATCACAAAGCTCGCCAAGTGACCATAGAAGCCTTTGATCTCTTTTACTTGCTCAATAACCCTGTATTCGTCGTTTGAAATATTTAACTGTTTGTCCATGCTCCACTCCTGCTGCTGACGCAACTCTTGAAAGTTAACTTCAAATACCGAAGCGAGAGATTTGTAAGTTTCCACACCAGCGCTGTCACCTTTTTCTAAGCGTTGAATGGTCCTTACGCTGAGATCGCATAGTTCAGCAAGCTGCTCTTGGGACCACCCTTTTTGTAACCTCAACTTACGAATTATCATCCTTCCTCCCGCTCTTCGCTGAGCAAATAGTCTGGTCTACCCAGCGAATCAGACCACGACATGAGCGTGACAAACACCTGACAATCCACTATCGGCAGAGCTCTGTATGAATCCGCAGGATTGGCATAGGTTGAATCTGCTCTTTTAGCTGCCCTTTTAATTGTCTTTATGAAACCGCCCCCACATGCCTTTCCAGTATGTATCTTTCTTTGTAATCAAGCCCTGGCTCACGCAATACACATCCTCCACATTGACATGGAAGGGTCTATCCTTCTCATCAATTCCACAGGCCGTGAACATCTGCAAAATAAAGTCCCCCGCGGCTCTTTCAACCAGATTTTCGTATTTTAGATTTCGCCAACTGGCTTGCCTGCGCCTAACCTCCTGCACCATCGCCTCTAGACCGAACAATATTTTCCCAGAAGCCTTTATTTCACCCGTGTCCCTTGATGCATGTGCCATTCGAAATCATCGCTCACAACGGCTGCTAAAGTTTTCTCATCCACCGCCCCATAGGCAAGACGATAGCGCGCTATGAGTTCAAGTAATTATGCATCTGCCATCGTTGGACCTATTTTTTTCGGCGGCTTCCTGCATTCCGGCAAGTTAGAATTATAGTCACCACAAACAGCAGCAAACGGGCGAATATACCAATTCGGCTGAGCCTAATGACCTCGCCCCCAGAACCAACGGTAGCTAACTCTGATCAGCGGCAGATCAAGACAGCCAACGCACTGCAAAACATAAATGTGCTACCAAGAAGTTCTACCCCCTCAATTGCCAGACGCAATGTAAAACCAGTTAGCCATAACTGATGGTTACCGGTCTAAGCTATGATGCTGACCATCACCGCAAGACGATAAAGGTGCTAGAAATTTCTCCCACTCTGCTAACTCGCCTAATAAGTTTGCACAAAGATATATGTCTGACACGAAAACTAAAGCCTACTTAACAACAACTTAATTTCACCAACAAGATCTACACCCGTGGATTTATCATATTCAAACAGGGTTCATCATCGTCTACGGCATCAGCGCCGACGGTAAACAAGGTCTAACGGATATTTATGGACCCGACAGTTGGTTCGGCCCCGGATTGAACGATGGTATTGCAGTGCAAAACGCTGTTGCGCAAAATGCGAGAGAAGAAATTTTAGAAAAAAACTCTTACACTCAATGCATTGTTAATTAGGGGCGCACAACAATGACAATTTTGGTCGACAAACTATTTTTTGCTGAAGGTCCACGCTGGCGCGACGGCAAGCTGTGGTTCTCTGACATGCACGGGCAGAAAGTGCTGAAGGTGGACCCTAACGGCACGGTGGAAACGGTTGTGGAACTGGAAGACGACCAACCTTCTGGCCTCGGCTGGCTGCCCAATGGTGACTTGCTGATCGTTGGCATGACAAAAAAACAAGTGCTGCGCTTCGATGGTAATGCATTAACTGTCCACGCTGATCTTTCCTCTTTAGCCAGCCACTACTGTAACGACATGGTGGTCGACCAAGTTGGCCGCGCCTATGTGGGCAACTTCGGTTTCGACTTGCACAATGGCGCAGAGCAAACTAGCGCGGAACTGATCTGCGTAGAAATAGATGGCAGCGCTCGCTGTGTAGACAATGATCTGATATTCCCAAATGGCGCGGTGATCACTCCTGATAATAAAACACTCATAGTTGCGGAAACTTTTGCCGGCAGACTCACTGCCTTTGATATTTTGGATAATGGCGACCTAACCAACAAAAGAACCTGGGCTGAACTGCCTCAGGGCGCTGTACCAGACGGCATTTGCCTAGATGCCGACGGCGGCATATGGAGCGCCTCACCCACATCAAATAATTGCATCAGGCAAATTGAAGGCGGCGCAGTAACTCACAACATAGAACTTGAGCGTGGGGCATTTGCCTGCATGATTGGCGGCGACAAGCTCTATATACTCACCTCCACAGTTTCTACGCCAACCGAGTGCCGGGCCACCCAAGATGCGCGCATAGAAGTTTATCCAGCGCCCTTTCTTGCAGCCGGATTACCTTAAACGTTTATCACTTTTTTACGTGATGAATCACGCAGACATAAAATAATAAATCGAGAGAAGACATGACTGATATTTTTGAAAACTATTCCTCACCTTGGTTAAACGAAGAACTATTGGTGTTACGCGACGCCGCGAGAAAATTCTTCACCACGGAACTTGGGCCACACCAAGCGCGTTGGGAAGAACAAGGAATGGTCGACAGAGATGCCTGGACAAAAACCGGCGCAGCGGGATTTTTGCTCGCGGAAATGCCAGTAGAATACGGCGGCAGTGGCGGCGACTATCGCCACGAAACTGTCATTATGGAAGAACAGCTACGCGCTGGCGCATCCGGTTTAGGCAGTCAAGTTCACAGCCAAATTGTTGCCCCATATTTTTTGAACTACGGCACCGAAGAACAAAAGCAAAAGTGGCTGCCGAAAATGGCAACGGGCGAGAGCGTCGGCGCAATCGCCATGACTGAACCTAATACGGGTTCAGATTTACAAGGTGTACGCACCACGGCCATCCGCGATGGCGACGAGTATGTGATTAACGGTTCGAAAACCTATATCAGCAACGGCCAGCATTGCGACTTGGTGATTGTTGTAGCAAAAACTGACCCCACTCAGGGTGCAAAAGGCATTAGCCTGATTGTTGTTGAAGCGAGCACACCCGGCTTTCAGCGTGGCAGAAACCTGAAGAAAATGGGCCAAGCTGCGGCAGACACATCAGAACTGTTTTTTGCTGACTGCCGCGTACCCGTGGGTAATTGTCTCGGCGACGAAGGCAAAGGCTTTGTCCAGCTTATGCAGCAATTACCCCAAGAGCGTCTAAACATTGCTCAAGCCGCTGTAGTAGAAATGGAACGCGCAATCGCTATGACCATCGACTTTGTCAAACAGCGCAAAGCATTTGGTCAGCGCGTAATGGACTTCCAAAACACCAAATTCAAATTAGCAGAATGCAAAACCGAAGCATTTATCGCTCGGACTTTTGTTGACCAATGCTTGGTTAGGCATATGGCCGGCGAGCTAGATGCGTCCACCGCATCAATGGCCAAGTACTGGTGTACTGATAAACAAAATCAAATTATCGACACCTGCCTGCAGTTGCACGGCGGCGCTGGTTATATGGAGGAGTACCCTATCTCTGGCATGTATAAAGACGCCAGAGTCCAGTCCATTTACGGTGGCACCAACGAGATCATGAAAGAGTTGATTAGCCGCACATTAGATGCCTAAAAAATTGGCAAGATAAAAGATCAGAAAGATAGACGATTAGACCGGTAGACGATTAGACCAAAAGACAATCGAACCGACAAAAAATTAAGCGGTAGCATAGGGTGCCCGTCCATTTGGGCACCTTCGCCCCCCCTCACAAGTTAACTAACAATACCTAAAGCGGAAATACCAATGACCTTTTTAAACAGCATCAACAGAATCAATCAGTTTCACTTATGCGTTATGGCCGGATTACTGATCAGCTGCTTAGGCTTTACGGCTAACGCTCAAGCCCAATGGCAGCTGGACAACGAGGCCTCACAACTCAGTTTCATTTCCACTAAGGCCACGCATACTGCTGAATCACACACATTCACCAAGCTGCAGGGCAGTGTCAATGATGCGGGCCAAGCAAACCTGACCATAGATATAGCCAGCGTTGAGACAATGATCCCTATTCGCAATGAGCGCATGGGCACGATGTTGTTTGATATCGCTGCATTCCCTACAGCGAAGTTTAGCGCCCAAGTAGATATTGAGGCCTTCAACAAGCTCAATGTTGGCGCAATGAAAGATATGGCGCTAAACGGTGAACTGTCGCTGCGCAACGCCACACTGCCGCTCAATGCTAACGTGCGAGTCATTAAGCTAGATGGTAATCGGGTACAGGTCCAAACCCTTAAGCCGATAATACTCAAGGCCGATTCCTTGAGCGTTATTGAGGGCATAGAAAAACTGCGCAATATCGCAGGCCTACCGTCCATCAGCCATAGCGTGCCAGTAACTTTCAGTTTGATATTCCAGCAGTAAACACCCTCGCCTCTGTCTAACGACACTTAAGCCAAGCTTGTTCATAACAACAGGCTTGGCTTAAGGCTTTTATTCAGGGCGGGATTAAGCAGTTACTCAACGCCCGCCGAATCACTCTATACTGCCCACACCTCTGCAACGGCGCTTACATGTATACCTATTGGAAATTCTATTGGCCGCTGGCACTGACCGGTGTGGGCATGGTGCTGTCGCTGCAATTCCAGAATGCCACGTTAGCGCGCTACCCCGAGGCGGTCACAGAACTTGCAGTACTAGCGTTGGCCTATGGTGTATTTGGCACCTTCAACGCGGGCATGCAATTCATTGCTCAGCTGTCCAATGTTTACGCCCGCAGCCCGATTGCCACACACCGCTCATGGCTATTTGTACTCATAATCAGCTTCTGCATCATGCTGCCACTGGCGTACATTGCATTCACAGAGGTCGGCGCACAGCTCATCGCTTATATCTTCAGCATCGAAGCGCCTATTGTCGCACGGGTAACCCATTACCTTGCGCTGTTGTGTCCGCTCATAGTACTTAACGGTCAGCGTCACTATTACTCAGGATTACTTGTGCAATCGCGCTTGACCGGATGGATGACTATTTTTAATTTCATTTATTTGGGCACCGTCATTGTCGCTTTGTTACTGGGTTTTGCTGCAGGCGCCCAGCCGGTGTACGTGGTTGTAGGCGCAGAAACCGTAGGGGTCATCCTATTTATCGGCCTTTTGTTGTATGCGCGCTATTACCTGTATGTCCCTCCGGAGAAGCAAGAACACGAAGACGTGACCTACAAAGAATTGCTCAACTTCTTTATTCCGGTGTCTACAACCGGCGTCATGTTTGCGCTGAGCCGCCCCATTCTATTTGCCTTCGTTGCTCGCGCACCAGACGGCATATTGGCTATTGCGGCGCTCAGAGTCGCCTTTGATTTCAGCATGATTTTTCAACAAGCAGCTAATCAATTTCGTCATTTTTTCATCACTTTTGGCTTTGACGACATTCAGCGTAAGAAGAAGTTCCTTACCTTAGTGGCGGCAGGTCTCACCGCGCTGATGCTGGCATTTGCTATTACCCCACTATCAAATATCCTCTGGGCAGACCTAATGGGTCTACCCAGCGACTTGGTCAGTATTGCCAAAGATGTTTCACTGATAATGTGTCTCATGCCGACAATTATTATCTATCGCAACTTCTTCCACGGTCGTCTAATGATGAGCCGAAAAACTGGCGGCATGGCCTACGGCAGTATTATTCGTGTCATTGGCATTTACTTATCTGCGCAAGTTTTCTTTAGCTTAGATTTACTCAACCACATAACCGCCACTTTCATCCTAATCTTAGGATTTATAATTGAGGCGGTCATAGCTCGGCAATCCAGCATCAAAGTACTTTCTCAAGAACGAGCGCATGAGCAAGAAAAAAGCAGCCAATAAACAATTAGCGGCAGCTAGTGAGTGAAAGCTTAAGGCAGATCAAGCCAACGTGTTTTATACTAGCGCCATGAATAGCTAAGAAAACGGAATTCAGATGACCTCTATGCTTGGGCCAACCTCACATACCTACTTCTCACAAAGACTACGCCTGCATTATGTAGATTGGGGAAACCCCGATGCGCCGCCGATGATTTTAATTCACGGTGGCCGAGACCATTGCCGTAACTGGGACTGGGTCGCAGAGCACTTTAGGCACGACTACCACATCATTGCCCCAGACCTGCGCGGTCATGGCGACAGCCAATGGATGGAAGGCGGCTCTTACAGCCAAATTGACTATGTTTACGACATCGCCCAGTTGCTGCAACAAAAGCAAATGTCACCGGTGACCGTTATTGGGCATTCTTTAGGCGGGTCAATTGCTACACTTTATACTGCCCTGCACCCTGAAAAGGTCAACAAGCTTGTGGCTATTGAAGGTATGGGGCCACCGCCCAAAATGATCGAAGAGCGTATCAATCAACCCATAAGCAAACGCCTGCACAATTGGATGAATGATCTGCGTAAATCTTCAGGGCGCTTACCCCGCCGCTATCTGACGTTGGAAGAAGCATTCCAGCGCATGCAGACGGAAAATCCCCATCTATCAGAAGATCAGGCAAGACACCTGACCATTCATGGCAGCAATCAAAACGAAGACGGCACATTCAGTTGGAAGTTCGACAACTATGTCAGGAACTTCGCCCCAATAGGCGTGCCATTCGACGAAATGGCTACCCTGTATGGCGACATCACCTGCCCAACCCTGTTGGTCCGCGGTTTAGAGTCATGGGCATCTGATCCAATTGCTGATGGGCGCACCAAGAGTTTCAACTGTGAGCTTGAAGTAGAAGCTTTTGCTGAAGCAGGGCACTGGGTCCATCACGATCAATTAGACGGCTTTGTGAAGCGCGTTAAAACCTTTTTAGCTGACTAGCGGCGGCGAAATTCTATGACCGCCCTCGCAGCCAAACTACATGCCGCCCCTTGGCAAGGGGTGTTTTACATCACTGGTGGCGGTGCTTCACTAATCAGTCAGTTGCTCGAAGTGCCTGGCGCATCTAACACTGTCTTGGAAGCCACTGTCCCGTATGCAGAAAAGTCACTGGCTCAATTGCTGGGTAAAGCCCCCTGTCTCTTATACACATCTCCGAGCCCACGAGACGGACTCCTATCTCGT
>CAJXUL010000072.1 GCA_913060615.1 uncultured Gammaproteobacteria bacterium
GCTATGGAATGGGCCTTCTCCGAGGAAAACAAAAAACGCTTGGTCTTTGTTGACGTTTGGGTAGATCCACATGAGCACGTTTACCCAATGGCTATTAAGGGTGGTGCAATGCGCGATATGATTTTGAGTAAAACTCAAACCTCAGGGAGTTCATCGTGAGAGCAATATTAGCCGTTTTATTAGAAAATGAAGCCGGAGCTTTATCTAGGGTAGTGGGTCTGTTTGCCCAGCGTAATTACAATATTGAAACGCTGACAGTTGCGCCTACAGAAGACCATACGCTTTCAAGATTAACGCTAACCACATCAGGTGATCAGGATAGAATTACGCAAATTATCAAGCATTTAGATCGGTTAGTTGAAGTAGTTAGTGTCATTAATTTGTGTACCGCAGACCATGTAGAGCGCGAGCTTTTGCTAGTTAAAGTCCGCGCCGTAGGCGATGCTCGGCAAGAGGTTAAGCGCTCAGCGGACGTGTTTCGTGGGCAAATTGTAGATGTCACTTCTGACACCTATACGGTCCAATTGGTTGGACCCAGTAATAAACTAGATGCCTTCATCAGCGCCATTGGTGATAATGGTGAGGCAGCAACCATACTCGAAGTGGTCCGATCCGGTGTTTCTGGAATGGGCCGCGGCAATCGCGTGCTGTCTGCGTAAGCGGTCAGTTCATTAATAATTTTTCGTTCAACCTAAACAATAGGAACCAAAATCATGCAGGTGTATTACGACAAAGACGCAGACCTTTCGATCATTCAAAAGATGAAAGTGGTCATCGTAGGTTATGGCTCGCAAGGCCACGCACACGCTAATAACCTCCGAGACTCTGGTGTTGCAGAAGTTGTGGTCGGATTACGCAAGGGTTCAGGCTCTTGGCCTAAAGCTGAAAATGCTGGCTTTACCGTAGCTGAAGTGCCAGAAGCGGTGAAAGGTGCTGATCTGATTATGGTTTTGGTACCTGATGAACTCCAAGGCTCTTTGTACAAGGAAGAGATTGAGCCCAACATTAAAGAGAATGCCACTATGGCATTTGCTCACGGTTTCAATGTGCATTTTGAACTGATTGAGCCCCGTGCTGACCTAGACGTGATCATGATCGCGCCTAAAGGCCCAGGTCACACCGTTCGCTCAACTTATGTCGCCGGTGGCGGCGTACCCAGCTTGATTGCTATCGCTCAAGATGCCACAGGGCAGGCGAAGAACATTGCACTGTCTTATGCTTCTGCAAATGGCGGTGGTCGCGCTGGGGTGATTGAAACTACTTTCAGAGAAGAAACTGAAACGGACCTGTTTGGCGAGCAAGCAGTGCTTTGTGGCGGCGCAGCTGCGTTAGTTCAAGCGGGCTTTGAAACCTTAGTAGAAGCTGGCTATGCCCCTGAAATGGCCTACTTTGAGTGCTTGCACGAGCTCAAACTCATTGTTGACCTCTTCTATGAAGGCGGTATTGCAAATATGTGGTACTCGGTATCCAATACTGCGGAATACGGCGGTTTAACCCGCGGGCCGCGCATTGTTACCGCAGAAACTAAAGTTGAGATGAAGCGCATCTTGACCGAAATTCAGACGGGTAACTTTGCTAAAGAGTTCGTTCAAGAATATCAAGCTGGTGCGCCAAGCATTAAGGCTATGCGTCGTATCACCGGCGAGCACCCTATCGAAGAAGTGGGTGCTAAGCTGCGCGGTATGATGCCGTGGATTCAAGAAAATAGATTGGTTAACAAAGAAGTTAACTAACGCATTTACCGGGCAGACTTCTTAGGTTTGCCCGGTTTTCTTTACCGCGACTACTCTGTAATTCTAGCTTTCCCTGCAACGCTTTTTTGTTGTGAGTAAATTCCCCACGCCCCCTAAGCTCATTGATTTAACGTCGATCTAGGGTACACCCAAAGTATTGTTCCCCAGTTAATTCGGATCTGATGGCGCTTAACCGCATTCGACGCTCGACGAGCGATAGTTGCTATTGGTAATTCCTCCTTGAATTGCGCACAATCAACCTTTATCTAATTGCAGTCGCCCTATGTCTAATGAAGAAAAAGTGCCATTGAAGTCAGTTGAGCGAGCTAGTTCTGAGACAGAGCTTAAAGCCTCTGAAAATGCCGTTCGAGGAGCGGGGCGGCTAAAGCGAGGCATTTACCTATTGCCTAACGTCATTACTACTGGCGCGTTGTTTGCCGGGTTTTATGCCATCGTCTCAGCAATGAACGGGCAGTTTTTGCCGGCGACTATTGCGATATTCTTTGCCATGATTTTGGATACAGCTGATGGTCGAGTAGCGCGGATTATGGGCACTGAAAGTGAATTTGGTGCCGAGTTTGATAGTTTGTCGGATATGGTCGCTTTTGGTGTTGCGCCAGCCTTGGTGGCTTTTTCCTGGGGGCTCTCCCAGTTAGGCCAAATTGGCTGGGTTGCGGCCTTTGTCTATGTGGCCTGCGCGGCATTGCGTTTGGCTAGATTTAACACCCAAGGAGAGAATGCCTCATTTACTGGCCTAGCTAGCCCTTCCGCAGCCGGTATCATTTGTTTTAGTATTTGGGTTTGTGTTGAACATGGAATTGCTCAGCCATCGCTAGTTGGGGCGAGTTTTTTGGCTGTGGCCACTGTGTTTGCTGGACTCTTAATGGTTTCTAATTTCACCTATTTTTCGCCAAAAACCGTCAATATCCGTGAGCGCATACCATTCGTCACTTTAGTGCTGATTGTTATGGGGTTTGCTGTCTTAATGATAGATCCACCGTCAGTGTTGTTAGCAATATGTGTTGTGTACTCATTGTCTGGGCCGTTCAAAGCCCTATGGGCTAAAGTGAAGTCCGAAAAGGTCCCAGAGGAATCCGAATAAGAACTCTGCAGATAAAAGACCCTACGGATAAAAAATTTGCTAAATAAAAGACGCTACAGCTAAGAGGTGCAAATAAGAGGTGCAAATCTGCTTCATGCTTAGTTAACAAAAGCCAAGCCGATAGACTTGGCCTGAAGAATGGGCGAGAGAGATAAATAAACAAGCCAGCAGCCATTTACAGAAGCCTGTAAATGGGCTTTAAAATAGAAAAAATATCGCCTTCGCTGGAGATTGGAAATACCTTCTCAGCGATATGGCTAACGTAGTTATCCTAGCTTAGCTTAGCTAACTTGGGTTTTAGCAGAGGAAATAGTAATGCTGATAGGCAAATCTCCAAAAATCCCCACATCTGAAATCACCTCCGAAACTACCTATTTGAACCGCCGAAAATTCATTGGCCAAAGTGCTGCGTTGATTGCAGGTTCAGGTTTGTTGAGCTCTGCCCAAGCCGGCTTGCAGCCTGATGATGAAATTACTCCGGAAGATATTGTCACCCAATTCAATAATTTTTATGAGTTTGGTACTGACAAAAGTGACCCCTTTGAAAACGCACATGCAATGACAACAGATCCATGGACGGTGAACGTCTCTGGTGAAGCTAAGAAGACCGGTGACTTTGCATTTGAAGACATTATTAAGGGTATGACCGCTGAAGAACGCATTTATAGATTTCGTTGTGTAGAAGCGTGGTCCATGGTGGTGCCGTGGATGGGCATTCCGTTAAAGAAAATTCTTGAGCAATTTGAACCCACCGGTAATGCCAAATATGTGGAGTTTAAGACTTTGGTGCGACCAGACGAAATGCCTGGCCAAAGTTCTTTCTTTTCCAGTATCGACTGGCCATACACAGAAGGTCTGCGTATGGATGAAGCCTACAATCCATTGAGCATCATGGTGACGGGCTTATTCGGTAAAGAGTTACCTAATCAAAATGGCGCCCCTTGGCGTTTAATGGTGCCTTGGAAATACGGTTTCAAAAGCGTTAAATCCATTGTAAGTATTCGTTTTGTTGAAAAAGAACCGCTAAATACTTGGCAGCAATTGCAGGCGAGTGAGTATGGGTTTTATGCCAACGTCAATCCTGCGGTCTCGCATCCGCGCTGGAGTCAAGCCAGCGAGCGACGTTTGCCTAGCACGCTCTTCAATACCAACCGTCGGCCAACATTGCCGTTTAATGGTTATGCAGAAGAAGTAGCGCACCTTTACAAAGGTATGGACCTGAAAAAGTTCTTCTAGCAGGTGGGCAGTGGCGATACTTGGTTAAAGGTGTAAATGGTGATGGTAAAAAGACGGCCAAATAGCACGCTAAAATTCACCTTAGCGGTTTTTGCCGGTGCACCATTTGCCTGGCTTGTTTATCTGATTTCCCTTGAAATAGCTCAACCGACCTCTGGCTTAGGCCCTGACCCCGCAGAAGGGTTGCTGCATTACCTTGGCGAGTGGTCAATGATCATGCTGCTGGTCGCATTCAGTGTCACACCTGTACGGCGAATCTTTAAGCAGCCCTTATTGGCCCGAAGCCGCCGGATGATGGGGCTGTTTGCTTTTGCCTATGTGTTTTTGCATTTGCTAGCCTATATTGTGCTTTATGTGGAATTGTCTATGCAGCAGCTGCTCGAAGACTTTGTCGAGCGTACCTATATCACTGCTGGAATTGCTGCTTTCTTTGGTCTTTTGGCCATGGCTATAACCTCAACTAAGGGCTGGCGCAGGCGTCTAGGGCAAAACTGGCTACGTTTGCATAAAGTTATTTATTTGGTTGTACCGTTGGCGCTGTTGCATTTGATCTGGCTGAGAAAAGACGGCTTTGCTGATATCACCCTGTATATTCTCTGGTTCGTAATTCTGCTTGGAGAGCGAGCCTACCAAGTTAGAAAGTCTCGGCAAGCCGCTACCGTATAAAACCAATGAGCACTAAATTGATAGTGCTGTAGAGCTAGGATTAGGCAGCGAGTATTAAATGGGCGCGAAGGTCCCGTACGCGCTGTGAGATAGTGCAGCATATTGCATAAATGCGAATTTCTTCCCCAGTACATTTTTGCTTGGGTTAATATCTAAGTCTCAGCGAGCGGAAATACATATGTCTTTATCCTCACCTCAATCACACCAACAAATGTCTACTCGGCAGAGACGTATGCTGATGGATATGGGTATCGATGTTTGGACCTCTAGATCTTCCAGTCCAATAGTCGCTGAGGTTGAAGCAGGGGCTGCCGCCCCACCAGTTCCGGCGGCTGCCTCTGGAGCACACACGCTTGCAGAAATTAAGGCGAGTCTGGCAGAAGTAAGCGGCGATGGAATGGTGAGAGTTCAAGCTAATGATGTTGCGCTTACTAAAGACACATCTGTTGTAACGCCACCTGTTACAGAGCCTGAAGTGTTGCAGGCGGATAGAATTCACCTTTATTTCGCAAAAAAGGCCAATGTCCTTTATATCTGTGAGGAACCTATTAGCGGTCCTAGCCAATCCTTTGTTCAAGACTTGCTGTTATGCCTAAACTGGAGTGTTTCCAACGGCGAGTTTGAGGCCTCTAAAAAGTCTCTACTGAGCGAGTTTCAATGGCCGGTTGTCGCCACTAGTGGAACGCCAGAGCGAGCGGTAGCAGCCTTCTTGGACAAGCACGGATTAACTTCTCCTAACGGTATAGGTCTATTAAGTGCAGGAGCTATGAGGGTACTGAAACCTTGGCTGCCCAGCGAAACCTCGTGCTTCATAGAAGTACCAGATTTGGCAGAACTCGCCACAGATGCTCTGGCAAAAGAAAAGCTCTGGGGTCAACTCGGGCACCTCTAAGTGAAACTGACACACCGCCCCATGTTGGTAGCCGATTTGGCCGATGTACTAGCCATTGAGAACGTTGCGCATTTGAATCCCTGGACTGAGAAAGCTTTTGTAGATTGCATGGGCTCGTCAGAGAAGGGTTATGCCTGTCAGGTAGTCGTATATGAGAGGCAAATAGTGGGTTATGCGATGTTGAGTGAGGCGGCGGAAGAAGCTCACTTGCTCAATATAGCCATTGACCCAGAGCAACAAGGCTTGGGCCTAGGTCGGCGGTGGTTGGGTTGGGCGATAAGCTGGGCGGTAGCTCAAAAATCCCAGACTATGTTTTTGGAAGTTCGGTCAGGCAACCTTGTGGCTTTGTCTCTTTATGAGTCTGCGGGATTCAACCGAATTGGCTTACGGCGAGACTATTATCCATCGCTATTGGGCAGGGAAGATGCGGTTGTGATGGGGTTAGATTTGTCTGGGTTGGATATTCAAGAGGTCACAGACTCAACGGAAGTCTAAAATTTCTCCGCTAGTGACCAGTATTGATCCGTTGACGTGGATGTCTCTGGCATAGTGAGCAAGAGAGCATCTTAATCTTGGGTATGCAGCGAGATGACAAGGCCTTTACTCAGCCAAGATCGCATGATTTGCAAAAATGTTTCAGCCACTCTAGTTTCTTCGATTTGCTCAGCTAGAAATTCACAAAGTTCTGCTAAGTTCTTTCCTTGTAGTGCCCGTTGCAACAGTTCAGTCTCTAAGAGAGTGATTGATGCAAATTCTGTGAGTCGCCCCGAGTTCCTCCAGACTAACCAATGGTTTGTGGTTTCAATGGGCGGTGGTGGCTCTCGCTCTTCGCGTATTGCTTGCCACATCTCCACAACATTCCATGCGGTGCTGAATATTTGCATGCTTGGATGGAAGCGCAGGGTGGTATCGGGCCAATCTTGTACCGGGAGTTCGGCTAATGCCTCACTGGATAATCTATTTGCTTCTGCTGCGTCAAAGGCAGTCATTAACAGCCGCTCGAATCTAGCCAGTTCTGGTATTTGTCCGTGTTCGTTGAAAGGTTCTGTGCGCGCCAAAAAACCGGGCAATTGGTCGGCAAAGTGACGTAGTGAAGTTCTTGAAGAAGGGCAGTGCTTAACATATTCGTTCGCCATGAGGTCGAACAAATCATCGCCAAGGTAAACGCCTAAAACCGGGTGGTCTACTTCTATAGATTCTCTCAGTCGCATTCGGTAGGCATTTCGATATATGCCTAAGCGCACCTCAATATCTATTCCACCTTGGTCAGAAATGTGCTCTTCAATTTGGCTTTCTTCGTTACGTAAATAAGCCATCAGGTGTTGTTGTTGCTCTTCTAGCATTTGTAGCTTCGTTAACGCGCTTGCTGATGGCTAAGAGCGCCGGTGCCGGCTTTGGCGATGGCCCTAGCCATGTTTAACTCAGTTACCAAGTCAGCAAGCGGAGGAATATTGTCATCTCTTTCGATCATTGTGCTGACCTGTCCAAAACGCTCGATTGCTTTTGCGTAGAGGTCCCACACTGAATGCACCACATCATGATCGTGCGTATCAATGACGTAGTCGCCATAGTCTGTGTGGCCTGCGAGATGAAATTGTTGAACCCTTGCTGGGTCAATACCATTTAAATAATCTTCCGCATTAAAACCGTGATTGCGTGCACTGACGTAGATATTATTTAGATCGAGCAAAATCAGGCAGTCGGCTTTTTCTGCTACAGCTGATAAAAATTCCCACTCACTAATTGAAGAGTCATTGTAGGTGAGGTAACTAGAGACATTTTCTATCAGTATTTGCTGACCAAGAAAGTCTTGAGTTGCGCTGATCCTCGAACTTACGTGCTCGAGTGCTTCTTCTGTATAGGGTAGGGGTAATAGGTCGTGACTATTGATTCCTCCATGCTGAGTCCAGCATAAGTGGTCTGATAGCCATTCAGGCTGAACCTCGTTGGCCAAGGTTTTCAGGTTGCGTAGATAATCAAAATTAATAGGATCGGTGGTGCCAATGGACAGCGATACACCGTGCATAACCATTGGATAGCGTTCACGAATTTTGTGCAGGTAATATTTAGGTTTGCCGCCTTTTACCATGAAATTTTCAGAGATGATCTCGAACCAATCGACCTCTGGTTCGGAATCGATCACATCTTGAAAGTGCTCGGTTCTTAAGCCAAGACCAAAACCGAGGTAGGGCTTATCTTGCAGTTTGCTAGGCGAGGAATCCCTACCAGTAGCAGAGCTACTGGTAGGGGTCGCTGGGCCGTTATTAAGCGCCAACCTTGCCGCCGATATCAGCACAGGCTTTGGCAGGAGCCGCAACAAAACCCTGTCCTTTACATCCAGCCTGACCTTTACAGGCATTACCAGCCGTCTTGCAATCGTTGTGGCCGCCACAAACATTGACACCATAGCAATGCGACAAATCAGCAGAAGCAATGCTGCCACTCCAGTCGTCTCTGCGCTCGCCGCCCACGTCAGCACATGCCTTAGACGGCAATGCAACAAAGCCTTGGCCTTTGCAAGCGCCTTGACCCTTACAGGCATTGCTCGCAGTTTTACAGTCGTTGTGACCGTTACAAGCGTTAACACCATAGCAATGTACAAGATCGCTAGAATTGCTCGCCGCTGCTGCTGAAGACGATCCAGAAGACTCACAGCCCATCAATCCTGCTGCCGCTACAGCTAATGCCACACCGGTTAATTTAGTTTTCATTTGTGTAATCACAATTATCATCCTTCTTTCGTTTAACTTAGATTTAACTTCCACTTAACACAGAGGGAACTTGGATTTAGATTTACCTAGTTCCCTTTTATCTGATGCGAAAAAATCAACTTTAGGAGAGCATTCGTTCGATCATCATGTTTCTGAACTATTCACTAAATTATTGGGCATTTATTTAAAGTGTCGATTGACGGTAGTTCTTAGGCGACGATAGCGGCAAGAAATGCCGCGGGTGGTAGCACTCGCTGTCTTGTTTGGTTGGCGGGGTGGCAGTTTTAGCTAAATGTTTGAGCTTGGAGAAAGCAGTTTGCAGCCAGATTGCGCATTTTTAGTGGTTTTGAGAGAGTGGATCAACGGGTGTAAATTTGCCAAAGGGAGGGTTGATAGTCGATGAAAATTGGAGATATTCCGCCTGCATCATGGAAAATCTGACACGGTTACTGATAAGGCTATACAATTGGCGGCTTCATCTAGATCTGTGAAAGGGCGCGTTTATGCCCAATGCCACTCTAATAAAATAGATCTAACCCAATCTATAACCAAAATATAACAAAGGCCGATGTTTTGAGTATTGAGCATGTAAAAAAGAGACGCACCTTTGCGATAATTTCTCACCCGGACGCGGGTAAGACCACGATAACTGAGAAACTGCTATTATTTGGTAACGCCATTAAATTGGCGGGCACGGTGAAATCTCGAAAATCCGACAGACACGCTACCTCTGATTGGATGACTATGGAGCAAGAGCGGGGCATCTCAGTGACTACGTCGGTGATGCAATTTCCCTATGAGGGACGCACTGTGAATTTGCTCGACACACCCGGACACGAAGACTTTTCTGAAGATACCTACAGAACTTTGACCGCGGTGGATTCCGCGTTAATGATCATTGATGGTGCCAAGGGTGTAGAGCCACGTACGATCAAACTGATGGAAGTATGTCGCCTGCGGGACACCCCAATTGTGACGTTTATTAATAAATTGGATCGAGAAATTAGAGATCCAATAGAAGTATTAGACGAAATTGAAGATATTTTGCAGATTCAATGCGCGCCGATGAATTGGCCAATTGGCATGGGTCAACACTTCAAAGGTATCTATGAGTTAGCGGACGATCGCATTATTTGTTTTGCGAAAAGTCAGGGGCATCACATTTTCCCCTACAGAATTATAGAAGGCCTGGAGAGTGAAGAGGCGCAAGAATATCTCGGTTTAGAGCACGCCGATTATGTTGATGAGATAGAGTTGGTCCGAGGAGCGAGCCATGAATACGACCAAGAAGATTTTGAAAACGCCACGGTTAGCCCAGTTTACTTCGGCACGGCTTTAGGCAACTTTGGCGTTAGACAGATGCTTGATGGCTTTGTGCAACAAGCGCCGCCGCCTCAGCCTAGAATGACTCAGTCGCGCGAAGTTTTGCCCTCTGAGGAAAAGTTCAGTGGTTTTGTGTTTAAAATTCAGGCGAATATGGACCCGAAACACAGAGACCGTATAGCCTTTATGCGTGTGTGTTCTGGGACCTATCGTCAAGGCATGAAAATGCGCCACCTGCGAACCAATAAGGACATAAAGATTGCCGATGCTGTGACTTTTATGGCGGGTGACCGGGTGCATACCGAAGAAGCTTTTGCCGGCGATATTATTGGTTTACATAATCACGGTACTATTCAGATTGGCGATGCGTTCTCCGAAGGTGAGATGCATGAATTTATTGGCATCCCCAATTTTGCGCCGGAGATGTTCAGGCGTGTGCGGGTCAAAGACCCTTTGCGTGGCAAACAGCTTGAAAAAGGTGTTAAGCAGTTGGCCGAAGAGGGTGCTACTCAAGTTTTTATCCCACTGTCCAAGAATGAAATTGTCGTTGGCGCGGTAGGCGTGCTGCAGTTTGATTTAGTTTCATTCCGCCTGCGAGATGAATATAGGGCGGAGTGTATTTGGGAGAACTCGACTATTTTTACAGCTCGCTGGATACAGTGTGAAGATGAAAAAATGCTCGCAGATTTCCGCAATAAAAATCAGGAAAATCTCGCCATAGACGGCGGTGGATACTTGACCTACTTAGCTACAAGTAGAGTCAACCTCAGCGTAATCCAAGACCGCTGGCCAGATATTAACTTCAGCAAAACGCGTGAGCACTAAGTGATTGTTTGTAACGCTAGCGGCGCAGAGTTTTGGTCTAATGAATAAAGAGCAACTAATCAAAGCATTTGCAGATGTGAGCGTCTTAGATGCTCGAGAGTTCGAAATGGCTCTGCTGGTGGGAACGCTGATTGATCCAGACATGGACTTGCAGGCGGTTCGAGAGAATTTTGAGCAGTTTATCGCCAGTATCAGTGAGTCAAAGTTTGATAGCGTAGATCAATTGTTAGCGTTGTATAAGCAATATGGGTTTGGCGAAACACCTCCTTCAGCAGTTGACTTAACTCATAGCAGTTTGGATTGGGTTTTAAGGCAAAAACAAGGCATACCAATCACCTTGAGTATACTGTTGGTTGAAGGTGCGCGGCAGCTTGGGTTTACGGCTACAGGGATAAATTTCCCTAGCCATTTTTTGGCGCGGGTTGACGGGGTGCTGGTAGATCCAATGAATATGCGTGTTATTGATGCTGGAGATTTAGGCGCGGTAGATGCTCCGGCGCTGCTGGTGGAGGCCACTACAACGATGGTCGGGCTGCGCATGCTCAACAATATTAAAGCGATGTATATGCAGGCGCAAAACTGGCAGCAGGTATTAGAGGTCATCGATTATCAATTTGCTATTGATGCCAATAATCCAGAAGTCATAGCTTCTCTGCATTTTGAGCGAGGCGAGTGTTGGCAAAAATTAGGTGTGTTGAGTGCTGCGCGAGATGAGTTCAATGCGTGCGCTGCTATTTGTCCATATCCCGAGCTAAAAAGGTTGGCGGAAGGCCAAGCTAAAGCGTTGGTAGTGAAGGGCGAAATCCTTCACTAGATTTAGGTGAGAGTGGCCTAGACTACTGGATTAACTAAGTCATATCCTCAAATGGATTTTCCGTATTTAGCGATACTGACTTGCCAAATCCAGGTATGCGTATTTCAGTCGGGCTAATTGTTAGATCGGCGCCGTTTAAAACGTCTTCTCCAAATTTATAAATTGGCGCAATACTGCCGCTATCGGCAACTTCATTGTAGTTCTGAGCATTGGTTTCAGCCTGTTCTTGCTTCGCGCAAAATGCTAAGTAGGCTTTTTTGCCCCAACGCTGTTCAAGCATTGAACGTGTTTGGGTAGGGGATAAGAAGAGCCCGGTAGCGTTGTTGCCGCCAAATCCTTTGGAGTTTATGAATGCGCCACGCATTGTTTCCGATCCGCGCTCTACGTGCTCCATGGGTAAGTGCAGGTTGCTGTGCTCTACATCGTCAGCAATATGATCAATAGTGCTGATGCCAGGCACTATGCCATCTTCCCAAGCGCCCAATATCGCGGAAAGCTGGTCGCCGCCGGCTGGTGCCATTGAATGTCCCACATAGCATTTTATTGCCCCCACTAGCCAATTATCTATGCCAAAGGTGCTGGCCAGTTCGTTAAGAATTTGCGACTCAGTGACCCTATTTTGTGGTGTACCTGTGCCGTGTGCTTGCATGTAGGTTTGCTGGCGTAGGCCCTCTTCACCAAGAATTGCTCGGGCGGAGGCCATGACTTTGGCCACTGTTAGGTAATTGCCAATGCCAGGACCCGGAATGGATTTCTTATAGCCGTCTGCGTTAACTGCTACGTCAGCAACTGAACCCAAAACTCGAGCGCCACATTCCATGGCGAGTTCGTCATCCATTAGCACGATCCAAACCGAAGATTCAGCTACGGTAAAACCTGCGTTGGAGGAAAAGGGTCTGCATGCGCGACGATTGTCCACGCTGGTAGATCCATCAAGGGCCATTAACGCATCGTCTTCCGCTAATGCGCCCATGGTGCGGTAACCTTCGATGACAGCTGGTACTACAGGTGCTTCTGAGTTGCCAACAACGACTATGCGTTTTTTACCGGAGCGGATTTCGTCTAAACCTCTCTTAACGCTATAAAGGAACGTCGCGCAGGCTCCGATGATGCCGGCTGTACCACCCACCTGTCTCTTATACACATCTCCGAGCCCACGAGACGGACTCCTATCTCGTA
>CAJXUL010000073.1 GCA_913060615.1 uncultured Gammaproteobacteria bacterium
GATCTACACCTCTCTATTCGTCGGCAGCGTCAGATGTGTATAAGAGACAGAGTTCACTGTGCGCGGTGGGTATTGGGTTAGCGGGTATTTACATCTACCTAGACCCGCAAATTCCCAAAGCGGCGACTTTTCGTAACGTAGAATTCCAAACGCCATTGCGGATTTACGCTAATGGCGGCGAGCTGATAGGCGAATTTGGCGAGCGCCGACTAATACCCATTTCCATAGAGGACGTGCCCCAGCACTTTATCAACGCGATATTAGATACCGAAGACAAACGCTTCTATGACCACAACGGTATAGATTATATTTCGCTGACTAACGATATTTTCCAGCTTATTGGCAGCGTGGTTGCGCCAACAGGATCTAAGGCAGGCGGTGCCAGCACCATTACCATGCAACTTGCCCGTAACGTGTCATTTACCTTGGAGCGAAAGTTCCTCAGAAAATTCAAAGAGATGCTTTTGGCATTGAAGATTGAGCAAGAGCTGAGCAAGGACGAAATTTTAGAGCTGTACATCAACATTGTGCCGTTTGGCAAAAGAGCCTACGGCGCGCAAGCGGCAGCCCTGACCTACTATGGCCAATCGCTTAAGGATCTCAAACTAGAACAACTGGCTATGCTGGCAGGTATTCCGCAAAGACCGGAAGCAGGTAATCCAATTAACGGTCCCGCCTGGGCACTGCGCCGGCGCAACCAAGTGCTGGGTCGCATGTTGAACCAAAACTCTATTACCCGCGCTGAATACGACCAAGCGGTTAAAACACCTCTAAGTGCACAGGTGTATGCACGCACTTTAGATTTACCTAGCCCTTATGCCGCTGAATGGGCACGTCAGCAGGTAAAGGGCAAATTTTCAGACTTGTACACGGGCGGGTATGAAATTTACACAACACTGGACGCCAGCATGCAGTCCGCTGGTGTTGCAGCCATGCGCAAGGGACTTGAAAAGTACGATAGAAGTCACGGCTATCGCGGGCCTGAAGGCGTTGTATCAGAAGCAATAATCGGTTTGATTAATGCACAGTTTGCGCAGAAGCAGAACCCGGCTCTAGATCAAGGGCGAGAACTAGGTTTAGAACTAGCTTTAGAACAAGGTTTAGAGCTAGGTTTAGAACAAGAAGCAAATCCAAACGGCTCTCTGGTTGCAGTTGAGCAACCTATTAACGATGAAATTTTGACCCCGCTGCAAGATCTAAGAATTTTTGCTGACATGGTTCCTGCAATTGTCACTCAAGTGGGCGTACAGAAAGCCATAGCTTATACGTTAGATGGCAAAGCTCATTCAATTACACGACTAAATTCTTTATGGGCAAGAGCCTATGTGGACGTAGATCGTCGAGGGCCACCGTTGACTTCTATTGGCCAAGTTGTAGCGGTGGGTGACATTATTCGGCTACAAAAACACACGTCAGATAACGCTATTGAGGCGTCTTGGCAACTGGCGCAACTGCCAGAGATACAGGGTGCATTGGTTTCTCTAGACCCAGAAAATGGCGATGTTAAAGCTTTGGTGGGTGGCTATGATTTTTACCGCAACCAATACAACTACGCGCTTCAGTCCACTCGGCAACCTGGTTCCGGCTTTAAACCATTTTTGTACTCAACGGCTATAGCCAATGGCGTTACACCGGCGGATATTTTTCTCGATGCACCGCTAGTTTTTGACGACAAAAATTTAGAGTCTCAATATCGACCGGACAACGATAACAATCGCTACAACGGGCCAACCCGTTTACGCGAGGCTCTGTATCGGTCTATTAACCTAGTATCTATGCGCGTACTTCTTCGCGTAGGTGCTGGCAAAGTGCTCAATCATGTAAAGCGTTTTGGCTTTGATACCAGCACATTCCCACGCAATACCCAGTTGGCTATTGGCGGTGGCACCATGACCGTTGCGCCCTTAGATATGGCCAAGGCCTATGCCGTGCTGGCTAACGGTGGTTATCTGGTAGAGCCACAAATTATCGCCCGAATAGTAAATCAAAACGGACAGGTGGTCTTTGCCAATAAATCGCCTAAGGTCTGTCGCACCTGCCCGGCTGAAGTAGAGCCTACTACCAACACCGCTGCTACCAGACGTCAATCTCTTGCAGCAGACCCAACTGATTGGTTGTTGAGTAATGATTCTCTAGAAGACCTAGTGCAAAGCATTGGACTATCTACAACCAAAGCCAAAAACGCGCCTAGAGTCTTAGACGAGCGTAATGCATTCATTATGCAGTCCATGCTTCGAGATGTAGTAAAGAGAGGCACCGGACGCCGTGCCCTTGTGCTCAAGCGAGGGGACCTTGCCGGTAAAACTGGCACCACCAACGACGCGGCAGACACCTGGTTTAATGGTTTCAACAGCAGTTTGGTTGCCAGCGTTTGGGTTGGCTTTAGCGATCAAGAACCGTTAGGCAGCAATGCATACGGCTCAAACGTTCCGCTGCCCATTTGGGTAGACTTTATGCGCGAAGCACTGGTTGATGTGCCTGAGATATTGCCAAGCCAACCCGCAGGTATAGTGACGATAAAGGTTGATCCCAAAACTGGACAGGCGGTTTCACCATCGAACCCCAATGGCATCTCAGAGATATTCCTCACAGAAAATGCACCGACCGTAGAAGAGTTCAGCAACCAAGGCGGCGGGGAGGTTGATACCATTCGGGCGGTGGATCTGTTCTAAATAACTTCAGTCCTCTACACCGGCTTAAGCCGATTTAGACTTTTTTGAAGTAGGCGAATTGGGCTAAGCTGGTCGAGTTACTGAATAACCTTAATCAGGTCTCCGGCTCTTGGCTCACCTCTGGGGTGGTGACCATTAATCACTCGCAAAGTTTCCTCCCCATCTACTTTGATAGACATTTTGGCAGCAAGCTTTGCATAGGTGTCGCCGGGACGGGCTTCTACTAAAGCAATACTCTGCTTATTAATCAGACGCAGATCGTCAGCGGACATTGCACGAAAAGATGTGACCATTTCCTTAAACAGTTTTTCAAACGCTACAGGGTCACCCTTGTCTTTAATTTCTCCATTAAAAACGTAAACCCCGTTTTCTTTGTACAGCACTGCGATCTTGCGCAGCTTTGGCGTCTCCCCCGGCACCTTTATAGAAGCTAAGTAGCCGCCATACGGACCCGCCTTAAATTCTTCGCCATTCTCCAGGTCGTCACGACGCAGCGTTTTGGTCAAATATTCTTCAGGAGTTTGGTTCTCGGAAGGCAAAGCGGTGCGCCGAGCAGACATGGTGCCCTCGCCATTTGGCTCGTTGCCAAACACTTCTGAGGACGTGGCCTGAACGTTCCAACCCTCTGGGAAAGCAATTTTCAATCGCAATGCACCGTGGTAATAAACACCATCGTGCACAACACCCGTAGCAGATTCATCACCAAAACGCAGACCGGGCAACATCGCATAGTACTCACGCTCAGGGTCAGGCAAATCGACCAACTGCAAATGCTGGGACTGCTCAACCAACTCATTCAAGCGCTTGTTGTGTGCCGGGTGACTGCCAAGTAAACCGTGGTAAATGGTCGGCGCATTTTTTACCGTACGCTGAAAATCATCGTGATCGCGCAGCTGTTGAATACTTGCCAATAACGCCCGAGGGTCATATCCAGCGCGCAAAATAAGGTCGGTGCCTATCTCATCGGCCTCTAACTCGTGCTCACGACGATAACCCGCCAACGCCGTTGCGCTGATGGTATTGGCCAAACCATAAGTTGCACTAGAACCCGTGGCAAAGGTCCCAAAAAAACCTAAGATTTTGGCCATACGACTGCGGGCGATTGTGCGTCTGGAATGAGCACCAACCACGTGACCAATTTCATGACCCAGCACCGCTGCCAACTCATCCTCATTATTAAAGAAAGCCAAAATGCCGCGAGTGACAAAGATATAAGCGTCTGGAGTGGCCCAAGCATTGACGATAGGTTGATCCACTACCACAAAGGTATAAGTCCTACCGGCGTGAGGAGAAACCGCAAGTAAGCGCTCACCAATCTCGGTGACATATGCCTGCCACTCATCATCTGGATAGATAACGCCCTTTTCCAGAAATTCGTTATACATCTCGGCGCCGGGGCCAGCCCGCACCGCGGTAGGTAAAGTAATAGAGGCCATTAACGTCAGAGCCATAAGCCCACTCAAAGCGTGATTAGCAAAATTATGTTTGGTCATTTAACAGTGCTCAAAATTAGACAGCAAAGAAGGTAAAACGCAAAAAACAAAACAAAAAAGGAGAACGGACCATAAGGATATACAGACTAATTTAGGAAATGGAAGCAGTAAGACACCAATTGCCCCTTTTGGCGACAAGAGGCTCTAAATAACGGAGCAAAGACATAATCAGACACTGCCGTTGCGCGTACCAAAGATGGACAAAAAGAGCTGGAACAGCATGGCATCATTGTTGTTCGACAAAATCCTATTATTGCAGGAGGAATCCTCATTAGTAACGGTATTTAGATAAACCTCTTTACAGTAAGACTTCAAAAGAGCAATGCACGCGGGGAAGACTAGCAAATATTAGCGATGAATTTATTGTTCCAACCCAGCCACCTAACTCTAGATTGATGGTTCATTAATTCGAAAATCGTAGGTCAAAGACCTGACCCACTTATTTTGTTAATTTTTTAGGAGCCTAGTTATGTTCCGAGTATTAATTGGAATCATCGTTGTATCGATGTTAATTGCCGCAAGCTCTGGAAGCTTCGCAACGTTAGTCTTTCCATTCGTATTGGTTGGAGGGCTGGTATTTGGAATTCCTTTATTCTTGATCTTCCGTGATTTGGGGTGGCTTAGTTGGTGGCATGCCGCACTAGCAGGTATTCTCTGCGCTGTTGCTCTTATGGTGTTAGTGCTTCCAAGCCCGCCCTCTAGGCGGCTATTAGACTTGTTGTACGCAGTAACTATGGGGGGTTTCGGTGGTGTGGTGCTTTGGATTATCGCTATTTTTAGAAATCCAATGTATCCAGAACAAAGATCGTTCCCTAAATCCATCATTATGATACTACCGATCACTGCCCTATTATTTGGCTATAAAATTGAACTGCAACCTGAATCCTTTCACGGGTGCGTTGTAGGCTATGTAGCCGCTGAAAACCCAACATCATGGGAATATGCTTACGCAGAGGTTGAAGCAGGTGATGGCAATATTTTACAAATCCCATTAACTAAAGGCTCTTCAAACCCAGAAATTATAGGCGGCTGCGCGTCGTACTCTAGAACGAAAAACGCTTCTCTGACAGGGTTCAACTATATAGTTCACTCCACGCGTTCAAATGGAGAATGCTCTCCACCCTGCCTGAGCCAGGCAGACGCCTAGCATTCGGTCGAAGTCGCTCATTTGATTCGCTTGGACGAAAGAATTTCAGAGTCGGGTCATTGATTGATGATGCAGTATTTTGAAAAATCATAGAACAGCGACCTTCCCCCACAATTCTCCGCATTTTACAACGGAGCTAGGTATTCAACTATGAAATCAACAACAGTGCCGATACTTCGATACCAAGATGCAAAAAAATCTATTGTATGGCTGTGTATCACCAGTAGAAGTTGGCGGTGTTACGCAGTGCACTTCGATCTATGTGAGGATCCAGAGAACATCTATAAAATGGTCATTGAGGCTGGTGCCGAAATAATTGATAAGCTTGCTGAGTTTCAGTTTGGTGGTAAGACATTCAGCTGCAAAGACATTGAATCTCATGTATGGATCTTTACTAGCCACAATCCATGGAGAAAATTTTGGTAAGCGTACCTAGCAAGCTGCTCAATCTGACTTCCACTGCGTTGACTGTCTTGTACGCCTCGCCACCCTCGCACAAAAACGATCCAACGCGTTCCGCCAGCATAGCTGAGCGTTAGGCACGCGTAATGCGAATTGAGATACGAGATGAACGTCCCGCTGATTATTCCAAGGTTGATGATCTTATTCAGGCCGCATTTAATGGCAATGCCCAGGCGCAAATAGTAACTGCGCTACGAGAATCTGATGAGCGTTATATTTCGCTAGTAGCTGAGCAAGATGGCTTGCTCGTTGGACATATATGCTTCTCGCCGATTGAATTCGAAGAAGGCTTTAACCATCAAGGTTGCCAATTGTCCCCGATTTCCGTTTCTCCTATCGAACAAGGCAAGGGAATAGGTGGAGAGTTGATAAACGCTGGCCTAGAGCGATGCAAAATTGTGGGTTGGAACTCAGTTTTTCTATTAGGTAATCCTGCCTATTATTCTCGTTTCGGTTTCATGTTCGCTAGTGAAATGGGACTACACTGTGATGGTTCGCTCGATCCATATTTACAATACGTCGAACTAGAATCAGGAATACTGAATGACTGTTACGGTCTTATATCATTTCATTCTGCATTCAATCCGCCAGATACCTAACACTCGGCTGAAGTCCCTTCGGTTCATCGCTGGACGCGCTAACACAGCGTATTTCTCACCGGTGGCCTACCTAGACTAAATGGCCTTTCGAACTTTATTAAAATTAAACGGTTCTGCCATAATCTATTCGCCACACAGCGTTAGACTGCAAATCGGAGAATTGCTACAGAATTTCTAAGGGGCGGAAAAAAGAGAGTGTTACTAGGTACCCCACCAGAGCGGTGAGGCGAACAGACTATCTGGCACAAATCAGAAGGCCCAAATAATGGGCCTAGATAAGTGGACTAACTACCGCCGCTGCTTCTTTTAGCGAAACGCTGACGGAACTTCTCTACACGACCACCAGTGTCTAAGGTCTTCTGCTTACCGGTGTAGAAAGGGTGGCAGCTTGAGCAAACATCCAAATGGAGGTCTTCTCTAAGTGTTGTGCCAATTTGGAGTTCAGCGCCGCAACTGCAGGTTGCCTTCACGATGTTGTACTCAGGATGTATTTCAGGCTTCATAGCGGCTGACCGTCATCAAAATTTTAAGGTCGCAGAGTTTAACAGAAGCCGACTTATTGGCAACCTTGGTGTTGGGATTATATCGGCACAAGTCCCCAGCCGAAACTCTAGGCCGGGCGGTCTCAGCCTCCTACATCACACCCATCGCCACGCCCGCCCCTAAATCTGGCAATCTTTCTTCCCTGGGCTTCGCACTTGGCCCAACTCTCCGTAGAATGCCCTATGAATCAGGCAAATCGAATTATCCAAGTAGCTGTTCCGCGTCCTTTGCACGCGGTCTATGACTACAGCGTGCCTGAGGATATGCCCATTCCAAATGTAGGCGCTCGGCTGAACGTGCCTTTTGGTCGCACTCAGACCATTGGTGTTTGCGTCAACGTTGAGGTTACCAGCCCGCATAAAAGTCCTAAGCCGATTAACGCAATAATTGACGATGACGCCGCCATTACTGGCGAGCTACTGGACTTAGCCCACTGGATGAGCACCTATTATCACCACCCCTTGGGTGAGGTTTTGGCGACCATTTTGCCTAACGCCGCGCGCAAAGGTCTGCCCTTTATTTTAGAGGAAGAGGATTTCTGGCATTTAGCTAATGCTCAATACACCAACCCGCGCGCGCCAAAACAAACCGCTCTTGTTGAGTATATGAACCAGCAATTGCTGGAATACCCGGTTATTTCGGGTAAGGCGTTGGTTGAGGCGGGCTTTAGTCGGGCTATGATTAACAAGCTGTCGGAGTTAGAAGTTATAAGCAGAGTTTCAGCGGCAACTCGACGTGAGCTGGCGGCGAAAGCGCCGGCCTTGGACGCCAGTGCTGAGCAGGTTGCTGCCATTGACGCCATTGAGGCAGCGGCTGGGCGCTTTGAGGTTTTGCTTTTGGAAGGTGTTACCGGCAGCGGCAAAACGGAAGTGTACTTACAAAGTATGGCGCCGGTGTTGGCTCGCGGCGGCCAAGTGATGGTACTGGTACCAGAAATCGCGCTTACACCCCAAACCCTGGCGCGTTTCGAAAAGCGCTTTGGCCAGGTGGGCATGCTGCACTCTGCATTAACTGACAAGCAGCGTTTGCAGACTTGGCTGCGTTGCCGGGATGGCGAGTTGAATATTTTGATCGGTACGCGCTCAGCTGTGTTTACACCCTTTAAACAATTGGACCTTATTATTGTTGATGAGGAACATGACAGTTCTTATAAACAGCAAGAGGGGCTGCGCTACTCGGCTCGGGATCTTACCGCCAAGCGCGCCCATAGCTTGGGCATTCCACTGGTGCTGGGTTCTGCCACGCCGTCGCTAGAGTCGCTCTATAATGTGTCGCGCAAGCGTTACACTTTGCTCAAGTTACCGCACCGGGCAGGCGGTGCAAGCATGCCGTCTTACCATTTGATTGATCTGCGCGGGCAAACTTTGCAAGACGGTTTTTCTAGAACCTTGATCGATGTGATTCGTCACCATTTAACCGCCAAAGGTCAGGTGCTGATTTATCTGAATCGTCGCGGTTTTGCGCCAACGCTACTTTGCCAGTCATGTGGCTGGCAATGTCACTGCTCAGACTGTGATGCCAAACTCACCTTGCACCGCTCACCTGCGCAAATGATTTGCCATCACTGCATGCTCAAATTTCAAATTCCTGAGCTGTGTGAACATTGCGGGCAACCGGGTCTTTTGCCTGTGGGTCTTGGTACCCAGCGTGCGGAAGATGCGGTGGAGGCCTTGTTTCCAGAAGTGCCCATTTATCGTGTTGACCGCGACACCACCCGGACCAACCGGCAGCTGGGTGAACAGTTGGACAAAATCAACGAGGGTTCTTCCTGCATTATGGTTGGCACCCAAATGCTGGCGAAAGGCCACCACTTCCCGTCGGTGACATTGGTTGTGGTACTGAATGCTGACAGTGGTTTTTTGAGCCCAGATTTTCGCGCGCCGGAGCGCACTGCACAGTTGGTTGTGCAAGTGGCCGGTCGTGCTGGAAGGGCCGAGCGTCCGGGTCAAGTGTGGATTCAGTCTTACCAACCAGACAACCCAATGCTGACCAGACTAATAGAGGAAGGCTATGAGGGTTTTGCTCAGGAAGAGCTAAAAACCAGAGAGGAAGCCGGGCTACCGCCTATTTTGCCAATGGCCATGCTCCGCGCCGAATCCGAAGATGGACGCATTGCCTTAGATTTTTTACAAACCTGCAAAAATACGTTAACCAGCATGGGACAAAAGCAGGTAGAGGTCATGGGACCAATACCTGCGCCTATGGCACGTATTGCAAACAGATTTCGCTATCAATTAATGCTTATTGCCCCTAGCCGCAGCCAACTGCATCAGCTGCTACATGGACTTGGCAGACCTAAGGTGCCAGCCCAGCTGCGCTGGTCTATTGACGTTGACCCATACGACGCTTTGTAACCGAGCATAGATAAAATCGCACACTGTTTTCCGCGATCCCAGTTCGCCTCAACGCGCCGCGGCCTGTATCATTGGTTGATCGGCTCAAATATCAAATGAATACCTAACGAATATCTAAATAACACCCAAAAAAGATCCGAAAAAGACAGATGAATAAAGATTTCGCCGAACGCAACAGTCCAAAAAAACGCAAGCCAGCCGCCCGTAAGCCGGCAAAACGACGCACGCCTACAAAAAGTAAAATAACTTTTCACGCGCCAAGCTTTTCTTCCGGCGCGTTGGTGGGGGCGGTAATTGTGTTGGTTGCAGCATACGCTCCAGAAATAATAGGCACTTCAACGCCCAGCCAGAACACTGTTGTCGAGACTAAAGAGGCGCCAAAAATTAGCTTTGAATTTCCTGATTTACTTAAAAACAACGAGGTGGCAGCGAACCCTGACACCTATTCTGCTCCACCAGTAAGCTCCAACGCGGCGAAGGTTTATAGAATTCAAGCGGCGTCATTTCGTAACCAAGACGATGCTAATGTGTTAAGAGCTAAACTGCTGCTCACTGACCTGCCCAGTTCAATTGAAGCCTCGGAAATATCCGGTGAAACCTGGTATCGGGTAGTCATAGGTCCCTATAGCAAAAAGGTCAATGCTGACCGCGCAATGACCCGACTGCGCCAACAAAACCTAACGGCAATATGGCTCAACTAGTTTGCAGGGGGCATTTGAGCTCAGCCCTACGTATAAAGAGTAGCCCCAGCGGCTAAGTCGGCAATTGAATTGTCTGGGCTGCAACCCCACTATTCTAGAGCCCCTAACTTGATCTAATCTGAGAAGAATCAATGCAAGAATTTCATGGTACGACCATTTTAAGCGTACGCGACGACAAGCAAGTGTGCGTTGGCGGCGACGGCCAAGTGTCTTTGGGCGACACCGTTATGAAAGGCAACGCCATTAAGGTACGCAAACTTTACCAAGAGCGCGTTATTGCTGGCTTTGCAGGCAGTACCGCTGATGCTTTTACATTGTTTGAACGTTTTGAAGCGGCGCTGGAAAAATATCACGGTCAACTTGCGCGGGCTGCTGTGGAGCTGGCCAAAGAATGGCGCACAGATAGAGCGCTGCGCAAACTTGAAGCAATGCTGATTGTTGCCGACACCACTGCCACCTTATTGATCAGCGGCAATGGCGACGTAATAGAACCAGAAGCTGGTATTTTAGCCATTGGCTCTGGCGGTAACTTTGCTCGAGCAGCGGCTATCGCTCTTGCGGATAATACTCAACTACCTCCTGAAGAGGTGGTAGAAAAAGCACTGGGCATTGCTGGTGACATCTGCATTTATACCAATCACTCTTTCACCATCGAGACGCTTAGCATTTCCTAAGCGCTCGACTAAGGCCTGTAACTATGAATAACCTACAACAACTGACACCGGCTGAGATTGTTCACGAGCTAGACCGTCACATTATTGGGCAAAGCGAGGCCAAGCGCGCCGTAGCTATTGCGCTGCGTAACCGTTGGCGACGCCTACAACTGGACGCTGATTTGCGCAACGAAGTCAGCCCAAAGAATATTTTGATGATTGGGCCCACCGGCGTGGGTAAAACCGAAATAGCTCGACGTCTAGCGAAACTGGCAAATGCCCCGTTTATTAAAGTAGAGGCCACCAAGTTCACGGAAGTGGGCTATGTCGGCCGCGATGTGGAATCTATTATTCGTGACCTTATGGACACCTCCATAAACATGCTGCGCGAAGAGCAAATGCAGGCGGTGCAAACCTCAGCAGAAGATCGCGCCGAAGATCGTATTTTGGCCATTCTGCTACCCGAGCCGCGCAATGAAAGCGAAGATAAGCCAGCCAGTAGTGAATCTAGCACTAGGCAAATGTTCCGCAAGAAACTGCGTCAGGGTGACTTAGACGGCAAAGAAATTGATATCGAACTAGGTCAGGTGAGCATTGGGGTGGAAATCATGACCCCACCGGGCATGGAAGAAATGACCAGCCAGCTACAAAATATGTTCAGCAATATGGATCAAGGCAAGAAGAGTCAGCGCCTGCCTATAAAGGAAGCGCTGAAAAGAGTGCGCGAGGAAGAAGCCGCAAAACTAGTCAATGAAGACGAAATAAAGAGCCAAGCGCTGCACGCTGTAGAGCAAACGGGCATCGTCTTTATTGATGAGCTAGATAAGGTGGCAAAACGCTCAGAAACCACCGGAGCGGATGTATCTCGTGAAGGCGTGCAAAGGGATCTGCTACCGCTCATTGAAGGGTGCACTGTTTCAACCAAGTACGGTGTGGTTAAAACCGACCACATTTTGTTTATCGCTTCTGGCGCATTCCACTTGGCAAAACCTTCGGATCTGATTCCTGAGTTACAGGGTCGCTTGCCCATCCGCGTGGAACTGAGCGCGTTAACGCCTGAAGATTTTGAACGCATACTGACAGAACCCAAAGCCAGCCTCACTGAGCAGTACCAGGCGTTAATGGCTATTGAGGGCGTTGAGCTTGAGTTTGCCAAAGAGGGCATAGCACGAATTGCCCAATTGGCATGGCAGGTTAACGAAGGTACCGAAAACATTGGTGCGCGCCGCCTGCATACCGTTTTAGAAAGACTTCTGGAGGAACTTTCGTTCTCAGCCAATGATCTAGCGGATTCTAAAATCTCCGTCGATGAAGCTTACGTTAACGAGCATTTGGCTAATTTGGTCAGCAACACTGACTTGTCCCGGTTTATTCTTTAGAGGTTGGCATGCAAGCTCCGACAAACATTACCTATCATAAAATTGCCCATGTGCTGGAAGTTCGCTGGGAGGAAGTGACCTTTAATTTGCCCGCTGAATTACTCCGCGTGTACTCGCCCTCTGCTGAAGTGCGCGGACATTCAAGCGAAGAACGTAAGCTACAAACTGGCAAAAAGAATGTAGGCATCAAGCAAATTGAAGCAGTAGGTAATTACGCCATCCGCATTACTTTTGACGACGGTCACGACACCGGCATATTTGCTTGGTCGTACCTAACTGAGATGGGCAATAATCAAGAGACCTGTCTCTTATA
>CAJXUL010000074.1 GCA_913060615.1 uncultured Gammaproteobacteria bacterium
AGGCCGCCATTAACGAACTGCTCGTCCAGGCCAGACGGTTGCGGGCAGATAATTTGTTTATTGCACCGCCAGGCGCTAACGCCGCCGAGTTGTATCAGCGCGTACTGGCAACCGATCCCAATAACATGGTTGCTCTACAAGGTTTGAATGAGGTTGCAGCGCAAATTTTGAATAATGTCCGTGGCCAGCTAGACGAAGACAACCTTGATAGCGCAGAAGAATTACTCGGCCAAGCCTCAGCTGCAGGGCTTCCGGCACAACCGCTTAATGAACTGCGGGTGCGCATAGAAAACGAAAGGGGACGCAAAGCGCGGGTCATTATGCTGTTGGAGAGATCCCAGGAACTAATCTCCAAGGGTTATCTCACGGCCCCCATAAACGACAATGCCACGGCCTTGTTACGTCAAGCACTACAACTAGACCCCACAAACGAACAAGCCGTAGCACTCCTTGAAAAGTGTGCACAGCGACTTGCTGAAGTAGCACGAGAAGCCTATCAATACGACCTGCAAGTTAAAGCCAAAGAGTACATGGATTTAGCATTGACGATAAACCCCGATGTTGCCGAATGGGTTGAGCTGCGGGAAAAGTGGGGCGGCAGCTAAGCTTTAATATACGATTAGTGGTACGAGTTTTATTGCTTTTGCTGTGTCCGACTCTTATATTGCGGGACTATTTTTTTTTGTGTTGGAGAGTGCAAAATGGCCGTGGAAATCCCCTATCGTCGTAAGCTAGATTTTGAATATGGTAAGGCCGAAGTTTTGGCCCCAGGCATCAGAAGGGTCATTGCAAATAACCCTAGCCCGTTCACTTTTCACGGCACAGGAACTTATATTTTAGGTACTGGCAGCGTCGCTGTCATAGACCCAGGCCCTGACGACGAGGCCCATATAGACGCTATCCTTGCATGCCTTCCTGGCGAAACCGTTTCGCATATTTTAGTCACTCACACGCACATGGATCACTCGCCGGGCTGTCGCTTATTGCAAGCCAAGACTGGCGCGCCGACCTACGCATATGGACCTCACGGCGCTGGTAAAATCGAGCAAGGCGTGCAAGTTGAAGAGGGTGGCGATATGGACTTTGATCCAGATCACTTGGTCACCCACGGTGAAATCATTCAAGGTGGAGATTGGTCGGTGGAGTGTGTTTATACACCAGGGCATACATCTAACCATTTGTGTTTTCAGTTAAGAGAGCAAAAAGCTTTGTTTACCGGCGATCACGTAATGGGTTGGTCAACCAGCATCATCTCACCGCCAGATGGCGACATGGCTGACTATATGTTGAGCTTAGAGCTGCTGCTTGAACGAGATGATGAGATTTACTGGCCTACTCACGGGCCTTGCATAGATGAGCCTAAAGCCCATGTGCAAGCGTATATCGCTCACCGGCTAGAGAGAGAACAACAAATTATTGCCTGTATTAAAGGCGGCACCTTCAAGATTCGGGAAATGGTGCCGTTAATGTACAAAGACACCCCAGAGTTTATGTATCCAGCTGCCGCTCGGAGCGTTCTAGCAGCCATGGAAAATCTGGTTAAGAAGGGCGCGGTTAAAGGCACGAATGGCGTGACCATGGACAGCGACTACAGCCTATCCTAGTTCTTGTTTAGGCTCTCGTTTAGGCTCTTTTTTGAATTTGAGTTTGAGTTTTGTAATTTAAGACGCATTGCCTACAGAGCATTACACGCTCAATGTGGGCAGGTATAGCGCGAGGTATTGGCCTCGTGAAAAATCTGGGTACTAGCCAGCAGATACGGTGCGGTCAGTCCTAATCTCTTCACCTTGCAAACGCGACTCACGCGCCAGCGGCAATTGAACCAAGAACACGACCCCGGTATCGTCTTGTAAGTTCTGTGCGTTAACACCGCCGCCATGATGTTCTGCAATTATTCTCACCACGTATAGCCCCAAACCGAAGTGTAGCCGGTTCTCTTGGCCCCTATGGCTGACCATGGAATCAAATACGGACTTACGCACGTCCTGACTCAGGGTAGGGCCACGGTTAGCCACCGAGATCTGTAGCGTGTCGCGGAAACAATCTAACTGAACGCGAATAGCAGTATCGCGCCGATGAAAATCTACAGCATTATCAATGACCTTATCCATAAGCTGCTCGATGCGAAAATCTGAGACTAGGGCGTATGCGGGTTTATTCGATCCCCTATAAGCAAAATTTATACCCGGATGACTCAGCGAACAGTTCGCCACGTAGCTTGAAAGTAAAATGTCTAAATCAATAATTTCTAATTCTTCGGCTTCTAGCGACTCCTCAAGATTCGCAGCATCAGCCAAGTTTTGCACAATTGAACCAATGCGATTAACACCGCGCTGTGCACTTGCTAAATACTTGCTTTGATCTAAGCCCGGGTACTCTTCAGCAAGATTTTGCAATGAAGTACTCAATGTATTCAGCGGGTTATTAATTTCATGGCGCAGCGTTCGCGGCATACTTTCGAGGAAAGTATTGTGCTGATTCAACTTCTCCAACATATTAGATACACTTCGAGCCAAATCGCCAATTTCATCGCCAGCGCGTATTTCACTGAGCAGTTGAGATTTCTTTAATCGGCCGCGAGCGTCAATTGCAGAACTGGCCTCTCTGCGCAGGTTACGTATGCGCCAAGCCAATCTACCTGCAAAAGCTATTAGCGCGACAAATATGGCGAACAAGCTTAACAATGACAAAAGCAATACTTGCTCTAATGCAGAACGTTGAAAGCGCAAAATATCATCAATATTCTGTTCAACAATCACAGTGCCAATAACTTCTTCCGAGGAAATAATAGGGTGGGCGGCCAGAATCAGCTCTTGAGTTTCAGACACACGATTACGCAGAGCGATCGGCTCCCCACCCAAACTCACAGCAATTGCTTTCTTCGCAGGGTCATCGGCAACGCCGTCGATAGTTCCGGCAATGGTTCCCCGAGACTGGTCAAGAGATTCACCAATAACCAATTGATGCAGCCAAGGACGAACATCGTCAAACCAGCCAGTCACTACTGTTAACCAACCCTCCGCTGTTTCTCTTGCAGACTCAGGCCGAATACTTCCGGCTTCTGCGCGCACGCGCTGCTGGCTATCTATGACTAATATTCTTGCTCCCGCATAACCAAGACCCTGCACAATTTTCCGCACTTCAGGAGTACGCAATACCACTAGGTTGAAGTTTTGTTTTTCCGTAGGCGGTAGGGTTTGCGTGCTACCAACTATCTCTCGATCAACTACATCATCTACGTCAATAAAAGTCATACCAAAAAAGGTTCTAGAGCCAAGTAAATCCAAAGGCACACGAAACTCGGCAAAAAAACCGTCTGCCTCAGGAGTAGGCTTTAAAACACCTTGTATACGGTTATCAGCGTTACCTGTATCTGAATAGCGCCACTGTTCGTCCATAGAAAAGCCAGTAATAACGTTAGTTTCCTGAAAAACTAGGGCGACTCTACCGTCGGCGCCGTCGGTGCGGATAAAATTCAAACGAATATGATCAGCGTTATCTAAACGCAAATAGTCAGAGTCACGGTATACAATGGACCGGTCTTGAATGCGCATATGCACGTACAAATACTCAGCGCGCTCGCCGAGCAATAATGAAAAGTCGGCGTCACTGTCACCAAGAGCGGAACCGAATTGGAGGTAGGATTTTTGCGCATCATCGCCCCAATCGTCAGCATCACCGTCCAACCTAATAGTGCTTTGCAGTGGCAATGCGTAGAGCGGTTCAAAATCCTCAACATTCACTGGCAAATCATTAAACAAATCTTCACGACCATTGAATAAGGTCGAAATCCCCTCAGCTGTTAGTAACTGAGCCTGCGACTGACCCTGTATCAGAAGCCGCTCCATTTCCACTAACTGCAGATAGCTGAACCAAGGGATAACCAAAAGTGCTAGGCCCATCATGGCAAGCTTGGTACCTAACCTGGGTCCGCGAATTTTAAATTTGAATGCCATCTAGTGCGCTAGCAACTTTATTGGTCTAACCAGCGGTAGCCGAAACCGTATTCACTCTTAATACACGAAAACTTACTGTCAATTTTTTCAAATTTCTTACGTATGTTGCGCATATGGGTGTTTATGGTGTTGTTAGTTACCAAACTTTGCATGGTGGCATTCATCAAGGTTTCGTAACTCACCGCATGACCCGGCATACGCACTAACTTCGCTAACATGCGAAATTCTGTGCCAGAGAGGTCAATGCGTTCACCACGCCAAGCGACCAGCAAAGCGTCTTGGTCTAATGCCAGCTCGCCGATACTTTTTTCTGAGGAGCTTTCTTGACGATCTTGGTCGCTACGAACTTCGTTGATGCGCAGTAACGACGAAATTCGCTCAGCCAAGTAGTCTAAAGAAATAGGTTTAGGTAGATAATCCCAAGCACCCAAACGTAAACCTGAAATTTTGTCTATTTCGTTGATTCTCTCGGTGAGAAAAATAACCGGTAAATTCGGCGCTCGAGTGAGCAGCTCTCGACAAAGCTGAAAACCGGCATCCACTTCTTCACCCAGAATAATATCCAGAATTGCCAAATCGGGCAGCGCCTCATCAAATCCTGCAAGGGCTTCTTCACGGCTGCCGAATGCACGCACCGTATAGCCCTTTTTAGAAATTGCATCCATATAGTTTGATCGCTGATCAGGATCATCCTCAACGATGACGATATTCTTTGCCAAAATAGACACCTTTAAATTCTTAACCTGCGGGCATTCTAGCTGGTTTAGAGCCAATGAGGACAAGTTTCGTTCTCAGCAACAAGCATTGTCCCGAGTAACCTGAGCTCGAACTAGTATGCCCTTTGCGCCGAGTTAGCGGCGTGTTTGGGATCCCATATTTCTTCATTATATTCACTGATCTTTCGTGAATTTATTGCATATTCCTTGCATATTTTGAGGTTTACTGGAAGCCTCATTAAAGAGTGTGCAGCCATGAATAAGGACTTTGATACTTCGCAACAAGCGGGCAGTGCCAATTTAGCATTTGTGCCCTTCACCGAAGCTGTGCTGCACAAATTGAGTGAAGCGCAACCCTCACCTACAGCACATTGCCCTGCGTTGGTACCTTTCGACTTGAAGTACGGGGCCATTGAAATACTTGTAGAAAATCAATGGGTGACGATAGTAGCGGCTTAAGCTGCAATATACGCGGAGCGATAAGCAGCGGCATAAGTGGCCGCCTACTTTAGTTCTTGGTTGATTTGCGGCGCGTACATTGGCCTCCTAGACTATTTTACGCCTAGGTGACCTGCTGATTAACGGGCCTTTCCCAGCAACTTTTGCTATTTTGCATTCTTATTAAACATGCGTCTGATTCAGGCGCCGATCTCATAAGGCAAAAGTTAAGGCTAAAGTTAAGGCTAAAGTGTGTTACTAGATTATCTTTTAAATAACTGGTTAGAGTTTATTGGCGTGGTCAGCGGGCTCGTATGTGTATGGCTGCTGGTGAAGGAAAATATACTCACTTTCCCGGTCGGGTTAATCTACGCACTCATCACCGTCGTGGTGGTGGCTAGAGCTAATCTTTTTGCCGACGTCTTACTCAATCTTTACTATGTCTTAATGAATGCTTACGGCTGGTATTACTGGCTTTATGGCGGCAGCCAACAGCGTCAACATGGTCTTCTTAAACCCGTCAAAACCACGGCACGCACTAATCTGATTTTATTCGCACTAACCATTGCCGGTAGTATCTTGATGGGTTGGGTATTTGCTGAATTTTCTGCGGCAGACTTAGCCTACGCAGATAGCTTCACAACCGTGGCCAGTTTTACCGCTATGTGGATGACAGCTAGAAAACATTTATACAGTTGGATTGCTTGGTTTGTTATCGATGTAGTGCAGATTGCCTTATATTTACTCAAGGGTTTCAACGGTGAATCAGGGCTTTTCCTCTACGCAGGTTTGTATACGGTCTATCTTGCTATGGCGGTCATCGGCTTCAGGTCTTGGCAAAAAAGCATGCTTGAAGAGTCGTGATTATTGTCTTAACCGGCCCCGAGTCTTGTGGAAAAACCCAGCTTTCTGAGCAATTGAGCGCCCACTTGAAGTTCCCAATTGTGCGCGAACACGCGCGCAGTTATCTTCAGTCTATGCATTCAGGCCTGCACTATAAGCCCTCTGATTTACTGCAACTTCTTAACCTTCAATTAGCCTCGGAAGAGGGCGCAACCCAGCTTATTTTGGACACAGATATACTCACACTGATTATTTGGTGGCGCGAAAAATACGGCCCAGTACCTGCAATTTTTCAACACGCCATGAAATCCCAGTCACCGCGACACTATTTACTTTGCGCGCCCGACCTAGCTTGGCAGCCAGACCCTCTTAGAGAAAATTCAAGTGACAGACAGCGACTGTTTGATGTATACCAGCGCGAATTAGTTTTAAGGAACTTACCCTTTAATGTGGTGCGTGGCTTTGGCCAGAGTAGGTTTGATTGTGCGCTGGCCGCCCTAGAGAACGTCCCAGCAAGCGCACTATAAACTAGAGCTGGGCCAACTTCGCTTGCGAAAGTTGATGTTGCGCAACGATCTCTGCGCGCATGTTGCCAACCCGCATTTGAAAATCCGCCCAAGCCCATTCACGATACCAAAAGGTTTTTTGCACCCTCAATAATCTACTTGGATCTGCGTAACCAATTAACTGAAAGCTTAAGTCCAGGAGTCCAGAGGCTGGCAGTTCCAACCCCTGGTGCAGCGCAACTAAATCAAAGAGTGGATCGTTTAACCCAACAAACTCCCAATCAATTGTCCGCCACCCCTGTTCTGTGACAATAATATTCCAAGGATTTAGGTCATTGTGACATGCTTGATACAGTTGCATAGAATCACGCCGAGGCAGGGCAGAAGTGTCTACTGCATATAATGCCGCGAGTTCAAACATATTGTATTCGCGCTCAATACTAGGCAGCAGTAAATGCAAATCTTTCACGTAATCTAAGAGATCTTGTTCGGCAAAGTTATCAAGATAAACCTCAGCCAAAATTCGGCCATCCAACATTGGCGTAATCATAGCGCCAGATTTCACATCTAGGGCAACGGGCTTCACACCAACACTATCAGGTAGCACTTGATACCAGCGAGACTCCAAGTCTCGATTTACAAACGGCTGTTGTACCTTGGGCAACCTCAACACAAAATTGTCGCAGACTTCACCAAAGCGTTTGGTAAAACTATAGTTATCGTTGCTATAGCCGCCAGAGAGATATTTAAAATTTTCGAGGACAGTACCCTTCCAGCTCGGCATCAGCGCATGAATATGATTTTTTAGGTCACCTGCGGTTTGAGTGGAGATTGCAAAAACCACGCGTTTATTGATCCAGCGTAGCGGCGGGTTGTTGGTCAGACAGCGCGTTGACACGAAAATTGTCTGGCGTGCGACTTGTCCAACGCTGGAACGCCCGGCGGAAATTTGATGCTTCGGTATAGCCAACCAACTCTGCTACTTCTTGCACGGATAAGGTAGTAGTGCCTAGGCAATCCTCGGCAAAACGTTGTCTAACATCGTCTAAAAGTGCTTGGAAAGAAGTATTCTCTTTGGCTAAATTCCTGCGCAAGGTGCGTTCGCTAATATTGAGCAAACTGCATATGTCATTGGCACTATTCACCGAAGAAAGCTGCTGCAAGAGAAGCCGCGTCACATTGTGACCCAAGCCCTGACCGCTGCTGGCGAAGTCTAATAAGTCCTGGCAGCGGCGATCTAGCAGCTTGAGCATATTCGAATCTTTCGCCAACAAAGGCAGATCTAGGGCTTGAAGAGAAAAAGCGAAAACACAGCGGGGAGCTGCAAAGCTTGGCACACAGTTGAAAACTTTTTCATAGCTTTGCCAATGACCTGTATCGGCATAAGACAGTTCAATTTTCTCTGCTAAAATTTCCTCCCCCGTGAGTTGGTAGACTACCCTTGGAAAAGTAGCCATTAACTCTTCGACGAGAAGAAAAAATACGCCTTCGTCGAGTGCGCCGGTGTTTTCCAAAACAACCTCGTAAAGATCATCGTTAGCAGCAAAATTCACATTTAGTAATGGCGCGGCCGTCTGGTGATATTTCGAGGCAAGATGCAACGCTTGTGACAGCGTTTGCGCGCTTTTCATGGCGTAACCTAAAATACCGTACTCGCTGATCTGAAATTGTCGCCCGGCCAGTAAACACAGGTCCTGAGGCACAAGCTCCTCTTTGGTTAAAATATTCAGCTCGTGGTAATTCAATGACCGCTCGGTCGAGCCCATCTGCTTCCAGCGTGCCTTTAGTTGGGCGTCCTGATCGCAGTGGCGATCAAACGCACGTTGGGCGCGTTTTGAGACAAAATAACCCTGTAGCCTTGCGTCCAATTACCTGCCTACAATGCTTGCAAGCGCTGATACGCTTGTTGCATAACGGAACCTATTTGCTGCGCAATCACTAAATCAGCAATGCTATCCAACCCGGTTTCTTCACGGTTTATGATCACCAACTTGGCACCCATTTGTTTAGCGTATTCTGGGAATCCCGCGGCTGGATAAACGCTCAATGACGATCCTAAGACAATTATTAAATCGCAGGCTTCAACCATAGTTGTAGCCCGTTGCATCGGCACTTCGGGCATAGATTGACCGAACGAAATAGTCGCAGTTTTAATTATTCCGTCGCAGTCAGAGCAGGGCGCAATACTTTGAGTGCTTGAAAATTGAACCTCTAGCTCACTCAATTCATAACGCTTCCCACAACTCAAACAAGATGCATAGGTTGCATTACCATGTAGCTCAACAATTTTCTCTTCGGGCAGTCCCGAGTTCTGATGCAGGTTATCAACATTTTGCGTGATCACACCAGAGCACTTACCCAAAGCATTTAACGCCACGATGGCCTTATGCCCATCGTTGGGCTGTGCTGTGAGCATAATTTGATCGCCGGAAAATTTGCGCTTCCAAGACTCAAAACGCATGTCTTTAGAGCCGACAAAGTCTTGAAATTGGATAGGCTGCATTTTATTCCAAAGTCCGGTGCCCGGGCTGCGAAAATCCGGGATGCCGGATTCTGTACTGATACCCGCACCCGTAAAAAACACAACGTGGTTACAACTATTGAGGAGCTGGGCCAAGGCTTCTATTGCTTCGCTTGTCGCCTGATTTTGAACTTGCTCGTCGATATCGATGCTCCTAGTTTGGTCTAATCTTTGCTACAGCTTTGATAAATCGCTGATAAGCCTTTGATTTGAGATGCCCTAGCATTGTCAGAGTAACCCTCAATAAGGATACTAGCGAAACAATTAGACCTTTTACTAGAGCAGGCTTAAAACTAGTTCGGCTGCAACCACAAAGTGGTACCTTTATTATATGAATAAGCGCATGTATAAACTCGTCAAGGTAGCAATATTACTTTCTATATTCTGCATCTCTATCCTTGGCATACGTACATTATATGTGGCAGTGAACAAGGGCTATGACTTACCCAACGCTTGGGATTTTGCGTGGCAGATGCTCGAACAAAAAATTGTCTTCACTCATATCGAACCCAGCTTTATTCATAGCCAAACCCATTGGATGGGTGATATCCAAGACAAAGCGCTCAATGAGTCTAGTGGCCTGGCAAGCAGCAACTTGTCAGATGATGTTTTATGGTCTTTCAACGACAGCGGCGACTCAGCGCGTATTTTCGCTTTGAGTACGAGCGGTGCTGCATTAGGCCAATGGCAGATTAACATCCCAGATCCCACTGACTGGGAAGCCATGGACAGTTTTGTAATAGATGATATCGCCTATCTTTTGCTCGCCGACACTGGCGACAACTTGCGCTGGCGCCCCCATGTTTCTTTAATCGTGATCGCAGAACCACCAATAGACAGCAATAACGAAATACCTTTAGAACCTATTTGGCAGAAAAATTTTCGTTACCCCGATGGTCCCAGAGACATCGAAGCGGTGGCGGTGGATACCAGTCGGGGAGAAGTATTATTTCTGAGCAAACGCAATATGCCTAATGAACTTTACGGCATACCATTAGCGCAAATTAGAGCCCTAGATGACACCATGTTAGTCGCTGACAAAATCGCTGATATACATTCCATTCCGCGACTTAGTCGGGGTCAGGAGAGTTTGTTTGGCGGGGCCGCTCCCTACATGGGCATGCCTACTGGTATGAGCATTAATGCCAATCACTTATTGGTAACGACTATGCAAAATGCCTATTTATTGAATAGAGACAACCTTGTCGAGCCAGCGCTAGCAATCCGCCTACCTTATATTGGTCAGAGAGAGGCCATTACTTTCGCTAGAAGCACTAACAACAGCGCCTATGTTTCCAGAGAAAGAGTGGCAGGTAAAGAAGTGGCGGATATCTTTAGAGTGGATTTTGCGCTGCCGCAAACGCCTTCGGCGGAGTAGCGAGTCGATCTACAATGGCTTCCGCTACCTGTCTTGGGGTGGCTAAGCTTGTATCCACTTCAAGATCATAGTTGAGGCCGTGCTCATGCACTTGTTTGTAATGCGATACAGCGGTGCCAGGAAACCTTCCGGGGCGCAAAGCTTCTCTGGCCAGCACAACCTCTAATGAACACTTAACACCAATAAACCATGTCTTCTCAGGGTTCAAAATACTCACGTAGTCGTCCAGATATTCACGCTTAAAAAGCAAATCGTCGACAATCACATTGCAACCCATTTGAGCAAACCCAGCAATAGACCTGCGCATTGCCTTTAATACCTGCTCGCCATAATCACCAAATTGAATTTGCGTAACCCACTCACCGCCCTGCATGGCAGGTACAACGTTTAGTCCAGACGCACCTGGATCTCCAGGCGGAGAATTCAAACCACGCACGCGGCTAGGCATGCCGTCGCGGAATTGATCCAAAGCCATGTGTTGGTAGGGCTCTTGAAGTAACTGCTGCAATTTAATAGCAAGCGTCGTTTTGCCAGCGCTGGAACAGCCGTTGAGCAATATAATTTGACCCATCAAAAACTCTCAGTCATGTAAATCTGCCGTTATCTGTTAACCGCTAACCCTAACTAGGCGAACCGGTGTCGGCTGGAAAGCGGCAATATTACTAAAGAGCGGCATGGGTTACTCAATTTTTTCGTGCCCAATAATGAATCTAGTGCCAAAAACCCAGTTGTTGTTCTGCAAACCAAGGCCATTAGGCTGTGTATACTTAAACTATTTAGGGTTGAAAATTTGCGCCGGCATTGCGAACACCCAGACTTATTGCCTCTAACCCTTGGTTTGCCCGACCTGCATGGCACAGCGTTGGTGTTGGCACCCATAGCGGACTATCGCGGGCTATTGTTTAGCGACGAAAATTCCGTTTTAGAATCTATGGCTGAGAAGCGTCAGCAAGAATTTTCCAGCGGCCGCTATTGCGCCCACCGTTGCCAGACGTTACTTGAGCTAGACCCTGCGCCCATTCTTAGAGAAGAACGTGCACCCTTATGGCCTACAAGTGCCTACACTGGCAGCATTAGCCATTGCGATATTGCCGCTGTAGCGACGATTACAACCGCACAAAAAAGCATTGGCGTGGATATAGAACGCACCGATAGGGTTAAAGACAAACTCTTTAATGCGTTATTTACCCAGAACGAGCGCGCCATTCTTGCCGGCTTGCCCAAGGTAGCATCCGCCGTTGCCTTTTCAGCAAAGGAGGCTGGCTATAAGGCGATATTTCCAATAGGCGGGCAATTTATTGGCTTTCATGAGGCCACAGTTGCGTTAAATTGGTCAGCCCGAACATTCAGCATTGAATATTTGGGCGCCCATGCAAAAAACAGTGCACTACATTCGGGTACCGGTTACTGGCAAGTGAAAGGCAATTACGTATTAACAATTTTTGTGATTAATTAAAATGCAGGCAATTTTGGGAATCGTGTTGCTTCTAGGTAGCTGCTGGGCCTTTAGCGAAAACCGAACGGCGGTGTCTTGGCGATTTGTCGCCATAGGGCTGTTGATCCAGTTTTTACTGGTCTTAATCTTGTTGCGTGTGCCCTGGATTACAGATTTTTTGCTTGGGCTGAATTATTTTGTCAGTGCCATTGAACAAGCCACTCGGGCCGGAACGGAGTTTCTCTTTGGCTATCTGGGTGGCGGGGTGTTTCCGGTAGACCTCAACAGCAACACAACACCCTATCTATTTGCCTTTCGGGTGTTACCCCAAGTTATTGTTTTCTCGGTCATTGTCGCTTTGCTATGGCATTGGAAAGTGTTGCCCAGCATCGTTCGCCTATTGAGCAAGGGGCTACAAAAAACCTTCAAAATCAGCGGCAGCGTAGCCACTGCAGGCGCCGCCAGCTTATTCTTAGGGATCTGTCTCTTATACACATCTGACGCTGCCGACGAATAGAGAGG
>CAJXUL010000075.1 GCA_913060615.1 uncultured Gammaproteobacteria bacterium
GCAGTGCTACGCCAATCACACGACTACTTTCATCATCAGCGGGGAACTTCCCTATCACACTGACGGGCACGTCGGGGGTTTGTGCCGCTGCGCCTTCTCCTTCTCCTTTTCTTTCTCCTTTGCGTTCGCCTTTTCTTTCGCCTTTTCTTTCGCCTTCGAAGACAAAGCTGTAGCGAATACATTTACCAATTTGCCCTGTGCCTATTTGCTTGGCGGTAAAACTATTGACCTGCGTCTTAAGTCCAAGGCCTGCAAAACATTGGTTAAACCAATCTACACTGATGCTGGCTTCTGTAGGTATAGTTAATGGTATTACTAAAGGTGTTGCTGACATTTTATCTCTCCCGACTGTTCACCGACAAGTTGCATGCATTATCTTCTCTAACTGCACAAATTCAGTATATTAAGTCAATACCCCTTTAACGAGGCATTAATCGACGGTCAAACAATGGCGGCTGTATGTCTACGCTTTGTTGGTGTTCCGCCGCCGCTGCCAACAAATCAGCCATCACTTCTGGATATTTTTCTGCCACGTCAAAACGCTCAGATGGGTCGCGTAACAAATGATAGAGCTGCGGAATATTGTGCTTTGTACGCTTCTCGCCCTGGTCGTAAGCCCCTTCAGTAATAAAGTGCATTTTCCAAGGCCCTTTGCGATAGGCATACAAACTCCCCCCGCGATAGAAAGGCATTTCTTGTCTTGGGCTCGCCGTCTTCTCTAACAGCGTTGCAGTTAAATCAAAGCCATCAACCCCTGTGGTTACATCCACGTCTTCTGGCATTTTGGTCAACGCCATGACGGTAGCGAACAAATCTAAGGTTGAACCAATCTCGCTGACTACACCGCTGGGCAGAGTACCCGGCCAAGAGAACACTGTTGGTACGCGCATACCGCCTTCAAACGTTGTGCCTTTACCGTGTCGCAGCAATCCAGCTCGGCCACCCTCTTCGTGCATCTTCAGCCAAGGGCCGTTGTCACTGGAAAATACAACTAGCGTGTTCTCTAACACGCCTGCCTTCCTCAAAGCGTCTTGAATAGCACCAACGCTCCAATCAATTTCTTCCACCACATCGCCGTAACGTCCACCCAAACTTTTACCCGCAAATTCAGGACTTCTGAACAATGGCGTATGCGGCATGGTGTAAGGCACGTATAAAAAGAAGGGGTCATCGCCACTTTTGTTGATGAACTTAATAGCCTCTTCTGTATAGCGTTTGGTCAGCGTACTTTGCGTAGCTGGCTGTTCAGTGGCGTCGACAAATTCACCGGCCTGCTTTGTACTGGTGATCAAAGGCGCTTCCCAATAGGACTCCTCAGGCGCTGCGTACTTGGCAGAACGCCGCGCATAGTACATTGCCTGTTTTTCTACATCGCCCGACATACTGACTTTTACCAAAGCCTCAAAATCAGGTTCACCAACCCAATTCATATCGTTGGAATACGGCACGCCAAACCACTCATCAAAGCCATGCCTGGTGGGCAGTGCATCGGGTCCGTCGCCAAGGTGCCACTTACCAAACATGCCGGTTTTGTAGCCACGGTCTTGAAGGGCCTCCGCAAGAGTGACCTCGCTACTGGGCATGCCCCAAGGCTCATCTGGGAAATAAACTCTAATGGCGTTACCGTAAATGCCGGTACGTACTGGCAAACGCCCGGTCAGCAAAGCACCACGGCTGGGCGAACAAACCGAGGACGCCACATAAAAATCTGTCCAGCGCTGACCTTGTCGAGCCAACTCATCAATCTCTGGCGTGCGAATATAAGGGTGGCCATAAGAACTGAGGTCGCCGTAACCCATGTCATCGGCGAACAGTACGACTATGTTAGGTCGTTGGGCAGGAGTCGTTTCACTCGAGTTGGAAGCTTGAGGTGCGCAGGCGGAGGTTGCGACTAATGCCGCTAGAAACAGCCCGAGTTTGGCGCAGACAGTCACTGGCGCTTTAGTAACCTTTGAAAATAGACCGCCGGCCTCCGCTAAATTTTCAGCGTTAACTGCAACTTTCACTTTAGCCATACTCTCCCCCGAGATTGCATACCATTGGTTAGTTTCTAAAAAAGTTTAACGGGCCTTTAACGACCGCTCAATGATTATTCGGGATAGCATGCCACGCCGCGTCGACGCCGTCAGCCCACTCTGGAGAAAAAGAAATACAAAAAAGCACTCTGCGTTGCCCAGCAAAATAGCCAGCAAATCTCCAACACTTCTCCAACACACCTCCAACACACCTCCAACACACCGCAAACACACCGCAAACAAATCAACAAATCATCCCAAGCAACTTAACCTGTGATGAGGCCTCTCTCGTCGCTTTTTGGCAAAGGCCTAAGTAGATCTCTTAAAATACTTCGTTGACGCTTACATAAACGCCTTTGTCATTCCGACCAAAGCCGACATCAAAGCGCAAATTGATTTTTTCTTTAATGCGCAGACGATAACCCACACCAATTGAGGGCAGCCAACGCTCTTCGCCTAAATCGGATATGTCTTCAGAGAGCGTACCTACACCCACCCAAGTCACCATACCGTGGCGTCCGGTCAAAGGCTGACGCAACTCTACTTGGGCCAATACCTTTTGATGCCCTCTATATCGACCCTGCTCATAGCCGCGCAATTGGCGGCTTCCGCCCAACAGTGTCAGCCGGTCCCAAGGCACATTGCCCTCGCTAAGATGGCCTTGTACCTGCCAAGCCAAAGTCGCCGTGCGCTGATTCAAAAAAGTGTCTATTGGGCGATACCCACTGTAGCGGAACTCAAGCTGATCAAAATCTGTATCTGAACCAAAAGATTCATTGAAGGTAGCGTAGTCGAACTGCAGCAACCAACCTGTAGACGGGTTGTCTTGGTGGTCACGGCTGTCGTGCAGCCAATGCCCGGTAATGCCCACACTGGTGCTGTCTGTCAGCACAGCCGCTGCGCCGATATTCGGCCCGCGAAAGTCTTCAGCCTGGTTGTCGTGGTAACGCACTCCTAAACCCAAAAAGGTATCACCAAATACCCGTTTCAAGCCGTGAGCTTGGAAATTTTGACCTTGGTGATCATAAATCAACTCATTAGCCTCATCTTGGCTAGGCTCAATACCTAAGCCGTAAAACACCTCAGGCGTATCTGCAAACTCAACGTCCACATTCAAACGATAGGCATCTGCCCTGAACAAGCTGCGCAAGTTGGTTTCAAAACCCTTAGCCCCATTGGTCGTACCAAAACCCTTAAAGACGATTTGGCTCGGCTTTACGTTTTCTACATTAAGACTTTCTTCATCTGCCACAAACAAGCCAAATACCACCAAGCCTAAACCCAACTTTTTCTCGGATGAGTACACGGGATTGGGCACATAGCCCCAATCTATGCCATCAGCAGGATCAAACTCGTCGTCACCACCGGCTCGATTAATTGTCCCTTGAAGCCATTTGTTGCCCCACGCCCAAGGTATGATTTTTTCTTCAGACGGCGATGCGGATGCCTCATCGGACAACTCTTCAGTCACTCGCTCAGATGGCACAGATGCCGCAACCTCACCAGCATTTACCGCGGCAACAGTTGCGCCCTCAACGGATTCTCCAGCGACTTCCCCAGCAGCGTCTGAGGTATCTGCATAGACGGCGGGCATAATCGAACATATAGACAGCAGCGCAAGCCTGCCCGTGGCTTTAACTACCATGGTGTGTATAGAACTAAACTGCATTAGGAAACATAACCTCCAAGTTGGGTTTTCAGTGCGTTAAGCAGACTCTTAACACAGCCGGCCATAATAACGAACTCTGCATCATGCTTGGCAATTGGATCTTCTTCTGGCACATCGTCCATGTCGTCCTGACCCAACAACCGCACTTTGCGGAAAATCAAATCTTCGTCCATCACCAAACTACACACCTGGTCAAAGGTAACGCCCAGCCGGTCAATTTTCAGACCCTCTGTGACGTGACGTCTTACCGCGGGATCTGACAACTCCATGTCCAACCAATTTACCGACGCTTTGGTGTCGCTAGGGTCACGCATACGACACTCACGCCCCAAACGTAACGGTGGTTGGGCATTACCCAAAAACAGTTTGTTCATAAGATCTAGCGGCGGCTGTTGGTACGCCAGTGGCGAGTACTGCAAGCCCACCATGGTGCGCTTGAGTTGATCAAGAAAGTACTCTGCAACAGTGTCTGATGCGGTACCCATCACCAACAGGCCTTCCTCGCTGAGATAAAACGCCTGCACACGGTCAGATTTGAGCAGTGCAAGCGGCAGCAATTGCGAGTAGACCTCTTCCTTCATATCACGTCGCTCAGCACGATTAGGCTCGGAATTCATGCGCTGCTTAAACGCTTCAACGCGCCCGGCCAACGCTTCTTGAACCGCGGCCGGTGGTAGCAGCCGAGTTTGTACCCGCATTTGCAACAAATCTGCGCCAGATACCTTGCGGCACAAGCGGTCACCGGCATTTTCTACCGGCGCCTCAAAGCCACCGCTGCGCTCACTAAATGCGCCACAGGGCTTAAATTCTGCCTCAAGTAAAACCTCGGAGAGTTCTTCTTCGGTCTTCGGCCATTGGCTATGGATACGGTAAATTTTCAGGTTGCGGAAATATCGATTCACGGAGGCTCCAAGTAAACGGACAGCAGTCCATTGGGTGAGATGTTTAAGCGTTGGAAGTTTACCGGTTCGCCCGAAAATTGTTAGCTCACATATTGCATAAAAGCATAATATTTGCGACCGGATCACAGCCGGCTATTGCCCTAGCGATGTGATGGCCGCTTTACCTCTTACTTCCCACTTCTCACTTATTGCAACTCCATCAAGTACCTACCAAGCACCTACCAAGCACCTACCAACGCCTACTAACACCCAGAAAGGCAAACCAAAGCCAATTGAATATTTTATCTAAGCGGGCGTATGATCAAGGTCTTCATCAATGAGGGGCCAGCTATGACGACGTCTTTATTAAAGCGAATAACAGCGACACGCAGAAAACTCATTCAATACGGCACATTGGTGGGTGTCGGCGCAACCAGCCTTATCAAGTCAGGTGACGTAACGGCATCCGTCTTTGACGGCAAAGAAGCTGCCGGACTCAACCCAGCACTGCCCGCAATGCGCTACCAGACCCTGGGCCGCACAGGCCATAACTCCAGCCGCCTGATCTTTGGCTGTGGCGCAACCCTCTCTGGAGGCCGCCAAGACCACTTACTTAACGCAGCCTTAGATGCGGGGGTTAATACATTTGATGTGGGCTTCCAGCACTACTACAGCGATGCAGAAAAGAACCTTGCACCGTTTTTGCAAAAACACAGGGACGATATCTTTCTCATCTCTAAAGCCTTGGTGCCGAGCAAAATTGAGTGGGATGAGGTCATTACTGTGAGCCAAGCTAAAGCTGCAGCCCAAGGCTGGTTAAAATATTTGGACGAATCTCTAACCGAGTTAAAACAAGACCACGTGGACGCCTACTACTTTATGGGTCAAAACAACGTTTCCACCATTCAAAGCGAGGAAATGCACAACGCCTTTGAACAAGCCAAAGCTAAGGGCAAGGTCACCTACTTAGGCTTGTCTACCCACCAGAACGCCGAAAATGTATTACGCGCCGCCATCGAAACTGACCAGTTTGATTTAGCTATGATCGCCATCACACCGGGTGGCTGGTATGACTGGAATGACCGCTCAATTTTAGACGGGTCGCCAAAAATGAATGATCTGCGACCCCTATTAGATAAAGCTCGAGCCGCAGGCATGGGTCTTATCGGCATGAAGGCTGGACGTTTTCTTGCCGGCCGAAAATGGCTGGGCTGGGGTAACCCCGACGTGTTTAACAAGTATTATGACCGACCACTACTGGAGGCGAAATTGTCTGAATTTCAACGCAGCTATGCTTTTGTTTTAGAGCATGGACTAGATGCGGTGAATGCGGATATGCAAACCATGCAACACCTAACCGAAAACTTCACCGCAGCGGCCACCTCAGCCGACTACTTCGCCGATCAAATCGCGGATACTGCCTAGTTTATGCGCGCACTGTTTTACCAACCCAGCTGCGGTATCGCTGGGGATATGCACATAGCCGCACTCATTGAACTTGGTGTGCCAGAGCAACACCTTAGAGAGCAACTGAACAAGTTGACCCTAAGCGCCGAGTTTCAACTTACCCTTAGCCCTGCTGCAAAAATGGGCATCAATGGCACACACGCTAAAGTGACCACGGAAGATCAGCACGATCACCGCCACCACAGCACCATTGTGAAACTCATCACGGCAGCAAACTTTACGCCGGGTATTGAGCAGCGCGCGTTGGGTATATTCCAAGCCATCGCTGAAGCTGAGGGCAAAATTCACAATGTCACCCCAGACAAAGTGCACTTTCATGAAGTTGGGGCTATCGACTCAATCGTCGACATTGTTGCGGCGGCAATCTGTATTGAATACCTGCAACCCGACATTATTTTGAGCAACGCAATCGAAGTAGGTTCCGGCATGGTGGACTGCGCCCACGGCCGCTTCCCTGTACCTGCACCAGCCACACAAGAATTGCTGGCCCAAGCGCCCTGCACCTATGGCGGCACAGACGGGGAATGCACCACACCCACAGGCGCAGCCATTCTTGGCGTAAGCGTGGATGAGTTTTTACCGAAAGGTATTTTCCAACCAGAGAAAGTCGGTTACGGCGTGGGCTATAAAGATTTCGCTATTCCCAATGTGCTGAGAGTAGTACTTGGAGAATACCAGTCCGGTGACTCGACCCGGCCTACTGGCGACGGTTTTTCCGCCCAAGAGCTAGAGCTAGAGCTAGAGCTTCACCATTACAAGATAGAAGCCAACATTGATGATATGAATCCTGAAGCCTACGAGCCATTGATCGATGCTTTGTTTACTGCGGGCGCAGGAGACGTTTACTTAACTCCTATCATTATGAAGAAAGGCCGACCCGCCCATTGCATCACGGCGTTGAGCCATAAGGATAAAGTAGACGCCATCAGTGACACGCTGCTGAATCTTTCCACCACCATAGGCTTGAGAATTGTGCCCTTTGCTAAGCGCGTGTTAAGCAGGGAATTGAAGCAAATCAAAACCCGCTACGGCTCCGTGCAGGTTAAAGAAGTGATTCAACCCAATGGGCAAAAACGTTGGAAAGCCGAGTACAGCGATGTAGCCCACATCGCAGAAGCTCAGAAGTTGAATTTTCAGCAGGTAAACAGCGAAATCATGTTAGACATCGCCGCGTCTTATGATGGCGCTGCTTAGTTGGAGCCGAGCTAGAACCTAGCTAGAACCTAGCTAGATTTCTCCGACTTCAGAGATAGGTCGGCAAAAGAATAAGCTTCTCTAAGAGAGGCTTACTCTCATACCTCTGACAGAAATCCTTTTAGGGATTCTTTTCCGCAAAGCTAGGCTACCGCACCGGATGCAATCAACTCAGCAATCTGTGCTTCACTCATACCCAGACCCGCAAGAATTTCCTTACTATGGCTGCCTGGCGCTACTGGTGGATTAGGTAGCTCTGGTTCAGTGCGTGAGAAACGCGGCGCCGGCCCTGCTTGGGTAACCCCACCTGACTCAACAAACGTATTCCGCTCTTTGTTATGCGGATGGGCTACAGCTTCCTCGAAGTTCAGAATAGGCGCGTAGCAAACATCTGTACCCAGCATAATGGCATCCCACTCATCACGAGTTTTGGTCAGCATAATCGCCTCCAATTTCGCACGTATCGCGGGCCAATCACCTCGACTCATCTGCCGGGGTAGATCGCCATCTTTGTCCAACCCAGTCTTTTCTAGCAGCAAGGCATAGAACTGCGGCTCGATAGAACCAATAGAAACATGCTTACCATCTTTGGTCTCATAAGTGCCGTAAAAATGCGCGCCACCGTCGAGCAAGTTGCTACCACGATCTTGGCTCCAAACACCTTGCTCCATCAGACCAAAAATAGAATTCATCAGCAGTGCAGAACCGTCTGTCATAGCTGCATCAATGACCTGACCTTTGCCAGATTTAGCTTTTTCAAATAAAGCCGCAACAATACCAAAAGCAAGCATCATGCCGCCGCCGCCAAAATCACCCACCAAGTTCAGTGGCGGTGTTGGGCGTGAACCGGGCTCCCCAATGGCGTGTAACACACCAGACAGCGAGATGTAGTTAATGTCGTGGCCGGCAACCAAAGACATGTTGCCCGTCTGGCCCCAGCCCGTCATACGACCATAAACAATGCCTGGGTTACGCGCCAAACATACGTCAGGCCCCAGACCTAAACGCTCGGTAACACCTGGGCGAAAACCTTCCAACAGCACATCTGCGCCTTCCACCAGTTTCAGTACAGTTTCTACACCGTCTGGGTGCTTAAGATCTACAGCAATACTCTTGCGTCCTCTCGCCAACACGTCGTGCTTTTGCGCATCGCGCCCAACAGACACCGAGCGATCAATACGAATAATCTCAGCACCCATATCTGCCAGCATCATGCCGCAAAATGGACCTGGCCCAATTCCTTGAAGTTCAACAACGCGCAATCCAGATAATGGTCCCATAACAGCTCTCTCACCCAATTTAGTTAGGCCAGCATTGTATGACTGGAAGTGCCGTTGTAAAAGAGTCAGTTTGCATTAACGAGCAACGCCCGTATTATCTTTGGCTCAAGAGGTTAGGAGAGAACCACCCGTGGTAGATATTGAAGAACTTAAAAAGCAATTCCTGGACGCGGAATTCGACAGCAAAAACTTTCTGCTAGACGCAGAAAATTTGCTTGTTGTTGCCAAAACATCCGGCGAGACCAGAGCCCAATTTATTGACGCTGAGCACGCAGATTTCCAAGCCACACCGGCATTTTTGTGCAGCCTAGCATCAGGCCGGCACCTGCCCATAGACTTCCCAGCCCTCGGCGGCATCCCAATGGATGGCGGCAAAGCTGTGGAGTGCTTTGCGCCTATCCGTGCGGGACAACCCATCACCGGCAAATCGCACTTACACGACATTTATGACAAGCAAGGTCGCTCAGGACGGATGATTTTTATTGTCGTGCGTATGGAGATTGTTGACACCGAAGATAAGCTTTTAGCCATCTCAGACTCGCGCTTAGTTATTAGGGAGAAACCTGCCGCATGAGTATCGAAAATATTTTAGACGTAGAATTTGGTACCGAACTGCCAGTGTTTGAACCAGATACCACACTCGCCAACGTTGGCGCATTTGCCCGCGCCGTAGGCTGGGGTGGACCAAGATTTGAGAGCCATGAGGGCGCGCAGAAAGAAGGTTTTCCCGGCGCATTAGTGCCAGGCATTATGGGCATGGGCTTTTTGGTCAGCGCCATTCACCGATGGGCACCCACAGGCACCGTTGAGCATATTGACGGCGTCTTTAGAGCGCCCATGATTGCCGACACCCCCGCCATTATCAGCGCCGTTGTGACGGACATTGATGAAGACGAAGGCTTGGTGGAGCTAGACATGACGGTAAAAAACACCAAAGACGAAACAAGAGTTTTTGGTACGGCCCGACTGCGCTTGCCTAAAGCGTAAGAGTAAGGCGTAAGCGTAAAGGCGGCGCCCTCGGCGACCTTGGTCTAGACAGACTCTGGTTTAGACCAATCTTGGGTTAGACCGATTTTGCGTTAGACCTGTCTTGATTTAGACATAACTTGGTTTAGACCGATTTGATCACGCAGGTGTTACCCCTGCGGTTCAAAGGCAGCGCTTTCTATTCTTGCCATTCGCTCCACTTTTGGGGAAAGGCCTTCGCTCTAAATCAGCCCCGGCTTGAACAGCTTTAAGCTGATTTCCGTACCTACTTTATTGTTGCCCTGTGCGTCTTCTTTCAAAAGTGCCATGGCATTCAAGCCGGACTTTTCATCAGCGCGGCTATACACGGCCACAGCATCATCCCAAAAAATCGGCCTGCGAAAATAGATTTCGGCATCGAAAGCCTCAGGCCCGCCGCTTTGCTTATGCGCCTGCCAAAGCTCTGCCATTAAAAAGTGCACACCCATGCCGCCACCAATTAATGGGGCGCGAAAGCCCGCTTTCTGAGCAGGTTCCATTTCATAGTGAATGCTATTGCCTTCCATACTGTAGGCTCTTACGCCCTCAGGGGTGAGTTGATAGCTTGCAAGAAATTCCAGGGCACTTAAGTCGTCTACTACTGGCTGCGGACGTTCACCGGCTCCTTTATCTTTGCCTTTGTCTTTGTCTGTGACATCCGCGCTGTGGCTTTTACTTTCAGCGCGCTGAGGGTCTGGCCTGAGAGACGTTCGAGGTGCACTGATCACCCGCTGGCCATGCGTGTCTTCAAACCAAACGTCGGTGTCAACACGTAGGCCTCTTGGCACTTCGGTCACAGCCACAATCTGACCTTTCACCGCCAGTTCCTCGTCTAATAAGACTGGGCGATGCATACGCAGGCTTTGCAACATGTTGATGTTGCCTTCGGCGCTGATGCCACTATTGATACCCGCGTGGATGGCAATGCCAATAAAAAAGGCCGGATCTACATGCCCGGCAAAAATATCGGCGTCTATACCGCAAGCAAGGAGCTTATCAATTTGGTGGGCTGCCGTTACAGCAACAGTATCTGGTAGGTAGTTGAAGCCTTGATGAGGCACCACCCAATTTTCAACATCGCTCATCACAGCCCTCTCTGATCAAGTTAAAGTCTGGGCAATGGCTTTCACCAGGTACCCAGAAGCTTCAAATATGACCTACCTCAAAGCCTAAAGCGAGGCCTAAGCGAGGTCTAATGCCAGATCTAACGCCACATATGCGTGCCGCCACAAACGGTCAATGCCTGACCGGTTATATAGGCACTGGCATCGGACGCTGCAAACACCGCAATGCCCTTAAAGTCTTCGGCTTCACCAAAACGGCGCAGGGGCGTTTGCTCTGTTGCGCGCGCCGCCGCTTCTGGGTTATCCCACAGCGCCTTGGCAAAGTCGGTCTTAATTAAGCCAGGACATAGGGCATTTACACGAACCCCTTTGGGCCCCCACTCCATAGCCAAGTTACGTACCAGGCCAATGTCTGCAAGCTTGGAAATATTATATGTCCCTAGAGTATCTGAAGGACCAAAAGCACCCACACTGGCTGTGATCATGATGGACCCGCGACCTTTCTCAAGCATGTCAGGTGCAACCATCTGGCACAGCCAATGGTTAGAGCGCACGTTGGAGTTAATGGTCTTGTCAAAGGCATCGTCAGGGATATCAGACATTGATCCGTAAAACGGATTCACGCCTGCATTGGCAATTAACGTATCGATTGGCCCGAGTCTTTCCCGAGTTTCATCTACCAAGGCTTGAAGTTGTTCCTTGTAGCCAATGTTACAAGCGATGGCGATGGCGCGCTCTTCACCACATGCGGCATTAATTTCAGCAGCGGTTTCTTCGCACTGATCCAGCTTGCGGCTAGAAATAACCACTTTGCTGCCATGTTCAGCAAGGGCTGCGGCCATAGCCTTACCCATGCCCTTAGAAGAGCCAGTGATTAAGGCGACTTGGCCGGTTAGATCAAACAACTGGGTGGTAATAGACATGTATAGATTCCCCTGATTTAAAATTTGTCGATGGCGGAGTCTAGATCAGATCAGAGGTAGGCAAAAGCAGATCAGTAACATGGAGTCGGCCTATAGAGACGATATAGGCTTCATTGCGCTGTTGAGACGAAGACAAATAGGCACTTTCGCTGGACAAAACATACCGCTCATCAACGCGCAAATGACTGATAACCCGAGTTATTTAGCCTTAGCTGCCGAATGCTAGATGCTGCCGGGTGCTACAAATAGACAGCAAAGAAAGCCGAAAAAAATGAGTCGTCGGCCTGAAAACAATTTACGCAATAGTTGCAAGCTTTAACCAACAAACCGCCAAGTGTTAACCAAGGAAAAACAAATGCCCGATAATATCAGCGAATGGATCGTCGCTTTAGTCACCACCTATGGCGTGAAAATAGTGCTGGCATTGGCTATTTACCTTATTGGTAAACGCTTAGTGGCCTTGGCCACAGACCTAATGGCAAAAGCCATGACCTCGCGCAACGTCGACCCCACAGTTGGCAATTTTGTCAAAAATATCACCTATTATTTGCTCCTCGCGTTGGTCGTTGTGGCGGCACTTGGACAACTGGGTGTAGAAACAGCCTCAGCCATTGCAATTTTGGGCGCCGCCGGACTTGCCGTGGGGTTTGCGCTACAAGGCACCCTGTCCAACTTTGCTTCTGTCTCTTATACAC
>CAJXUL010000076.1 GCA_913060615.1 uncultured Gammaproteobacteria bacterium
ATGTGTATAAGAGACAGCCTGAAATCTGGCAGTTTAGATATCTTAGTCGCAACCGATGTTGCTGCTCGAGGCCTTGATGTTGAACGCATCAGTCACGTTATTAACTACGACATACCTTACGATACTGAAGCATACATCCACCGCATTGGACGTACTGGTCGAGCAGGAAGAAGCGGTGATGCTATTTTGTTTGTAGCGCCTCGTGAGAGACGAATGCTTGGCGCCATTGAGCGAGCTACCCGACAAAAGATTACCGAATTGGAACTTCCCAGCACTGAAACCGTTAACAAAAAGCGCATTGCGGATTTCAAACAGAAGATCACGGATACCATAGCCAAGGGTCATCTGTCGTTCATGCGCGGAATCATTGAAGAATACCAAAGCGAAACCGAGGCCTCGGCCATGGATATCGCAGCGGCAATGGCGAACATCTCTCAAGGCGACCAAACACTGCTTATGGCGCCCGAGAAGAAACAACCAAACAAGCCAAGAAATGACAGTAGAGATTCTCTAGAACCACGCAATAACCGTGGCCGAACACGCGAACGCGCACCTCGTGCAGAAAGGACTGAGCGGGGCAATCGGCCTGAGCGATCAGCGGGCGGTAGTCGAAATGCAGACCTTGAGCTGTTTCGTATTGAAGTAGGACGAGAGCATGGCGTGGAGCCAAGCAATATAGTTGGCGCCATTGCCAATGAAGCAGGCCTAGACGCAAGAAATATCGGACAGATTTCTATCAACGATAATCACAGTATGGTGGAGCTTCCGATGGGTATGCCCAAAGACGTTTTTGGCGACTTACGTAAAGTTTGGGTGTGCGGTCAGCAATTACGCATTAGCCGAGACGGCGAAGCACCAAGCGGTCCAGTGAAAGACGGACGCCCGCCTCGCTCAGAGTCAAAACCCAAAAGGAGAGGCCCTCAGGGTGACGACTCTAAATCTGAGAAAAAACGCGCGCCTAAGCCCAGGAGCAAAGCCAACTCAGCAGAGGCCAGACCGGGAAGCCCTGAGGCAAAAAAGAAGCCATTCAAAAAAGCGCCCAAGCAAGCTGACAGCGACAGCTAGCTAGCTAGCTTAGGTAACAGTAGGTGTTAGTAGGTAATAGTTGGGAACTGCCCCCTCCCATTACCTACTCTTCAGTAACGATTCTTCATTCACAGATCCTCAGAATCTGCGCCCCGGCTTTTATCTATAAGCCACCTCACCAACCTAGAAAAAGCATACATATACGCCAACAGACCCACGGTAAATAAGCCGGCATTTCTCGTTGGTGGCAGAAAATAACTGACAGCCAAAAACCCCAAAACGAAGGCGACAACCGTGCCGAAGAAGATCGCCAAGTCTTTAGCTAGTCCGGTGAAGGTGGGTTCATTCATATGTCTGGACTATCCTTAATATTGATTACTTTTTGCTTAGTGGCTCTCTAAAACCGCCTACCTGAACCTCCTCGCTATAACCCCCCTGCGCGGTGCGGGTGGTTTAGGCATTTTAAAAACTGCGCAGCCCAAAATCAGCAACATAGCGCGAGTACTGAGGTTGGTATACGAAGCTGAAACTAAAGCTAACACTCAGTTTAGCGCTTGGCCTCAAAGGGTTACTGGGGTTTAATTACAAAGACAACGGATAGAAGATGGAAGCATTGAACTCTTTAACTTTTTCACCCTTTCAGGGATTATTGAACTACAGCCACACTGGCTCTGCCAATAGCGCGTACTTAGACTTAAACATGATTGCCGTTATCGCTTCAAATTTGGTCACGCAACTATGATTATTTGGGTAGATGCCGATGCGTGTCCAAACATGGTTAAGCAAGTATTGTTTAAAGCAGCCGAAAGGCTGTCTCTACAGACTATATTGGTGGCGAATCAATATATTGCTACACCGCCATCAAAGGTGATCTCTGCAATACAAGTACCCCAAGGGTTCGACGTAGCAGATGACGCCATCGTGCAAAAGATGTCCGCTGGAGACCTAGTGATCACTGCAGATATCCCATTGGCTGCCGAAGTTGTGGGCAAAGGCGGCACCGCCCTTAACCCTCGGGGCACACTCTATACCAAAGAAAACGTGAAGGATTTTTTAGTAAGGCGTAACCGGGCCGAAGAGTTACGCGATAATGGATTGATCAGCGGCGGTCCATCTGCGTTAGACAAAAAAGACATACAGGCTTTTGCCAACACCTTGGACAAATTTCTCGCTAAAGCAGTGAAATAGCAAGCTCAATGCGCTTTTTGCAGTTGAGCCTTTGTTAGCCGCCGAGTAACCAGACGCGCTACTTAGCGCTGTGCATTGCGTACAAGACTCTGCCGCGGCAGCACAATACACCCTGATCATTCACAATGCTGACGTCCACGGTACTGAGTTGCCGACCGCGCTTAACAATAGTCGCAATGGCATCTACCCATTCACCTTGAGCTTGGCGCAAATACGTAATAGAAAGATCTGCCGTACCTGCAGGCTCTGTACCGGGAAATGCTTTGCTAAATATCGCCACAATAGCAGCCATATCTACCATAGTTGCAAGTACCCCACCGTTCACACTGCCGCCAATACCTGTCGGCGTGGTTTCGGTCTTCTGCAAACGCAAACGCCCGTAATCTGGCTTCACTTCAGCCAAGGTCAAACCTAAATACTTATGCAAAGGTATGTCATCGAAGCGGTCTAAAAAACCCTCGCTAGCCTCTGGTTTCTCTTCGTTTGCGGACAAAAGTCTCTCCCTAATAATGTAAAAGTTCGTAAAAAAATCGCTGAGGAAATTCTGACGTGAGACAATATAGTAGCTGCACCTATTTAGTAAGCCGATTTTGCTCGGCAAAGCGATGCTTACCGACATGGCTTGCAACAGATCGTAGGACTAGCGTTTCGCCCAAAATAGCCTCAGAACGAAAAGAAAGCCCCATGGTTAGTGGCAATCATTGGCAGAGATGGCTAGAATGCTTTTCCCTTCGAGGGCTGGGTGGCAGAGTGGTCATGCAGCGGACTGCAACTCCGTTAACGCCGGTTCGATTCCGACCCCAGCCTCCATATCTTTCCAGCTTCGGCAACCTCATTTTGCAAAGACTCTGAGCACTGGCTCTGCCAAGGCCTCTTTCATTTGCACCTGTCAAACTTAGCGCTAGAGACTAAGACCGGGCTTGTGATCAGTTTTTTTCTGAGAGGTAACCGCTATTTCTTGGGATTTAGCCCCCCACGCAGTGAGGGCCATGCTGCTCGAAGGTATTGGGTCATGGACCACAGCGTCATCACAGCAGCCAAATAGAGCATTAAGTAACCAATTTGCACCCAAAGCGAGGTCATAACAGGCGGATACGATAATAAAATCGAAATGGCAACCATTTGCAGCGTTGTCTTAATCTTGCCTAGGTAACTCACCGCAATGGTCACAGAACTGTTCATTTCGGCCATCCATTCGCGCAGCGCGCTAATAACAATTTCTCTGCCAATAATGACTAAGCTGGGTAGCGTCAGCCAAATGGAATTATGGTGGGCTATCAATATCACCAATGCTGAGACAACAATGAGTTTGTCCGCAACCGGATCAATGAACGCGCCAAAGGGCGTGGTTTGATTGAGCTTTCGCGCAAGGTAACCATCCAACCAGTCTGTAGCAGCAGCGAGCGCAAACAAGGTAGCTGCTGCCAAGTAACTCCAGCTATTTGCCATGAGAAAAATAACGACAAAAACTGGGATAAGCAGTATTCGGACGATGGTAATAATATTCGGTAGATTCAAAGGTTAGTTCCGCGTTTGAATGAATTTTTTAAAATGGAATTACTGTAGACCAAGCTAGTGTAGCGCATCATATATTTGGCTGGCCATGGTTGGACTAATGCTGGGCACTTTTGCTAGTTCTTCTGCGCTAGCCCCTCTTATACCCGCGGGGCTTCCAAAATGGATCAATAATTGTCTGCGTCTTTTCGGACCGACGCCAGGGATATGCTCTAGCTCTGACTGTTTTCTAGCTTTGCCGCGACGCTCTCTGTGTCCAGTGATGGCAAACCGGTGCGCCTCATCTCTGATATGCTGCAACAAGTGCCCTGCCTCGGAGCGCCCATCTATGGGTATTTCTTTCTCGCCAAGAAAAAAGCGCTCTAAGCCTGATTTCCTATCAGGCCCTTTAGCAATACCCAAAATTTGCACGTCATCAATTTGTAGTTCATTTAGTACATTTATGGCTATTCGTACTTGGCCTAAACCTCCATCAATAACCAGCACATCTGGCAGCTGCCCTTCGCCCTTCTTCAGACGGGTGTATCGCCGACGTAAAGCCTGATCCATAGCCGCGTAGTCATCGCCACCTGTAATGTCTTCAATGTTAAATTTTCGATAATCAGACTTTAGTGGACCATTGCTGTCGAACACCACACAGGACGCAACAGTTGCTTCGCCAGAGGTATGACTGATGTCAAAACATTCCAAACGCTCAGGCATGGAATCCATTTTAAGCGCATCTTGGAGGTTCATAAATCGAGCGAACACATGGCTTTTATCCGCCAAGTGGCTCTTTATATTCAATACAGCGTTGTCTGTAGCAAGTGTAAGCCAACGCGCGCGCTGGCCTCGCACATCTGCGCTAACAGCCACTTTCCTTCCGGCTTTTTCCGCCAACGCAGCTTCAAACACATCGACATCAGGCGTCAGGCCACAAATTACTATGGCCTTTGGCACCTCACGTTGCTCAGAAGCAAAATAGTACTGGGATAAAAAGGCCTCCAAGAATTCTGCTGGGCTGAGCTCTAAACCATTCTTACTGTAATAGGCACGCTGCCCCAACACCTGCCCGCCCCGCACAAATAGTCCTTGGATACAGCATTGCCCTGCTTCCTCGGCAAAACCAAATACGTCTACGTCGCCTACCGAACCGTGAACATATTGGCGTTCGGTAATTTTTCTCAGCTGGAGAATTTGATCACGGTACCCGGCAGCCCGTTCATACTCCATATTCGCTGCCGCATCATTCATTTTTTGCTTGAACTGCTGCAATACAGTGTCACTTTTACCACCCAGGAAAAGCGTCGCCAATTCAACATCGTCTTGGTAATCGGCTACCTGAACTTTGTCTACACAGGGGGCACTGCAACGCTTTATTTGATGCTGTAAGCAAGGCCGGGAGCGATTTTTGAAGAAAGTGTCATCACACTGCCTCAGCAAAAACAGCTTTTGCAGAATACTTAGGCTTTCGCGCACAGCTGAAGCCGATGGGAACGGCCCAAAATAGCGACCATCTTTTTTCTTAGTGCCGCGGTGAAACGCCAATCTTGGAAACTCGGCGTGAGAGGAAATATGAATATAGGGGTAGGATTTGTCATCACGCAGCAAGATATTATACGGTGGGCGCTGAATCTTTATCAGGCTTTGTTCCAACAACAGCGCTTCAGTTTCACTTTGCGTAACAGTGATTTCAATCCGGTCAATCTTTGCAACCATGGCCATAGTTTTGGTTGCGAGACCTGAGGCGCGAAAATAGCTGGTAACGCGATTCTTTAAATTTCTCGCTTTGCCGACATAAAGAAACTTACCGTTGACGTCGAGCATTTGGTAAACACCCGGCTTCCTTGTGAGGTCTTTGAGAAATGATTCTGAATCGAAGGGTGTATGCGCCATAGGGTGGCACTATATCGCCAGACCAACTACCGATGCTAGCAAATATGACATATCAGCAAAATTGCTTCTGTCCTGCTGCAAAGCTGCACTAGTGATCGACCATTTGTCGATTTGCCGTAATGTGATTTGAAAGCAGCAATACCTCCAACAAGACCCAAGCCTATCAAGATAGACCAGCCTAATGCGTTAGCTTTACAAGCTGATTTGGTTTTCTATTTTTCTATTTTTCTATATTTCTATATTTCTCGATTTCTCGACAAAGAATCATTAAGAAGTTTTAGGTAAAGCCCTTAATTTGATAATACCTTCACCTCCAATGAATCACGCCATTATTGGTTATGCCTACTCATGTGCCGGGGCCAACGTTTGCTGGGTCTGCGCCACCTCACCTCGCCTCCTGCTGGGTAATGGCGGCAAATTCCCCGAACTATGTCTGGCAATAATCCCGTGTTCAACTGCCATCAGAGTCATTGCCACATCACCGTTGATGTTTAATTTGTCAAAAATTCGATACCTATAACTATTCACTGTCTTCGCCGACAAGCTTAATGATTTGGCAATTTGTATCGCGTTAGCACAATTCACTACCATGAGCATTATCTGCATCTCTCGTTGCGAGAGTGCATGAAAGGGGCTTTCTTTCGCAGCACCAAAGGAATAGTGAGCCAGTTCTTGAGCGACATCTTCGCAAATATAACGACGACCGAAATAGACCCTACGCAGGCACAGATCGAGTTCTTCAAAAGTAACGTTTTTGCTTAGAAAGCCACTTGCGCCAGCGCGCAACATTTGGGTTGGGAAAGGCGCGTGGCTATGACCAGTAAGCACTACAACTCGCGTGCCAACTTGCATCTGTTTAATTCTATGCAGGGCTTCTAGACCGCCTATGCCGGGCATTACCGCTTCTGTGATTAAAATATCCGGAGTGATTGAACGAACTAGTTCTACAGCTTCTTCGCCACTGGAACATTCGCCAACGATTTTCACGTTAGCTAAAGGTTCCAGCAACTTTTTAAGGCCTTCACGAAACAACTGATGGTGGTCGGCTATTGCTACTCTCATATTTCCTTCCCTCTTTGCATTTCTGAAAGTACAAAATAGAATTTCATACCGTCTAAGACAATCGGTTAGGGTTATTTCTTACATAATCTTGAGAGAATTACCACTCATTTCTATTGTTATCAACCATTCTGACGACTAGTCCTCAACTAAAGGCTTGGATTCCAGTCTGTGCTCTACCCAGAATCAACGCATGCACGTCATGTGTACCTTCATAAGTGTTCACTGTTTCAAGATTCATCATGTGTCGAATCACAGGATATTCGTCGGAAATACCATTTCCACCGTGCATATCTCGGGCTACTCGAGCGATGTCTAACGCTTTGCCACAATTATTCCTCTTCATCATAGAAATATTTTCAATCGGCAATGTGCCCTCGTCAAACATACGCCCCATGCGTAAGCAGCCTTGTAAGCCTAAGGCTATCTCGGTCTGCATATCCGCTAATTTTTTCTGTACAAGCTGTGTTGCCGCTAAAGGACGTCCAAACTGAGTGCGTTCCAACGTATATTTACGCGCCGCGTGCCAACAACTCTCTGCGGCGCCCATTGCACCCCATGCAATACCATAGCGGGCACGATTCAAACAACCGAACGGACCAGCAAGGCCTTTCACGTTGGGCAGTAAATTTTCTTCAGGTACGAAGACGTCTTCTAGCACAATTTGTCCAGTAACCGACGCTCTAAGGCTCATCTTGCCTTCTATCTTCGGTGTGCTGAAACCTTTAAATGCCCGTTCGACTACGAAGCCACGAATCTCGCCATCTAATTTTGCCCAAACAACCGCTAAGTCAGCGATAGGAGAGTTAGTGATCCACATCTTCGCGCCGTTCATGATAAAGCCGCCATCCACGCGCTTGGCGTTGGTCACCATACTGCTTGGGTCTGATCCATGATCTGGCTCTGTAAGACCAAAACAGCCTACCCACTCGCCAGTAGCTAGCTTCGGCAAATACTTCTCTCTCTGAGCTTCAGTGCCGTAAGCGTAGATTGGATGCATGACTAACGAGGACTGCACGCTCATAGCAGAACGGTAACCCGAGTCCACCATTTCCACTTCTCGAGCCATAATACCGTAAGCAACGTAATTCACATTCGCGCAGCCATACTTCTCTGGGAGGGTTGCGCCCAGCATGCCCATGGCGCCAAATTCGTTCATTATTTCACGATCAAAGGTTTCATGACGGAAGGCGTCACGCACGCGGCTCAACAGTTTGTCTTGAGCATAATCACGTGCGCTTTCCTGCACCATACGTTCCTCTTCAGAGAACTGAGATTGCATTTGAAAGGGGTCTTCCCAAGAAAACGGCGCTTTATCATTGCTCATAAAAATTTTCCTTATTATCAATGCTGCAAAGGCTAAAGCACGCTCTGTCCAACTGCAATATTTTAAGCATTTGGTTTTTGGACTTAATTTGTTTAGCCGCAATTTTCATTCTTGGAGATGTATACTTGCCGTCTTAATTTACGACGGGATCTCATATGAGCGCAGTACAAGCTTTATTACCCCCAGCAATGGACGAAGAAACGCTAGAACAACTAATAGATGTAGTGAGGCGTTTCGTGAATGAACGCCTGATTCCACTAGAAGCACAGGTTGCTGAAGAAGACAAAATTCCAGTTGACGTGGTGCAAGAAATGCGCGAATTGGGCTTATTCGGCCTGACTATCCCTCAAGAGTACGGCGGCATAGGGCTTAACACCTATGAAGAATGCCGCGTTGTCATGGAGCTAGGACGGACTTCTCCCGCATTTCGCTCAATCATTGGCACCAACAATGGTATTGGCTCCCAGGGTATTGTCATGGACGGTACCGAAGAACAAAAAACCTTCTATTTACCTAAATTCGCTAGCGGTGAAATAATTGGCTCATTTGCGCTAACTGAGCCGGACGCAGGTTCCGATGCTGGCTCATTACAGACCAAGGCCATTCGTGATGGTGATGACTTTATTTTAAACGGCACCAAGCGTTACATCACCAACGCACCCAGTGCTCAATTGTTTACTGTTTTTGCGAGAACAGATGCAGACCTAGCTGGCGCCAAAGGCGTCAGCGCATTTTTGGTGGATGCCAGCACACCAGGCATTACTCTCGGTGCACCGAATAAAAAAATGGGTCAGAAAGGTGCCCATGTCTGCGATGTAATGTTTGACGATTGCCGCATACCCGCAAGTTGCTTGCTTGGCGGTGCAGACAAGTTAAATAAAGGCTTTCAAACTGCAATGAAAACCCTCGATAGAGGGCGCATTCATATTAGCGCTCTATCAGTTGGCTGCGCGGATAGGTTGATTGACCTTTGCTTGGCATACGGCAGTGAAAGAAAGCAATTTGGCCAACGGATAGCAGATTTCCAACTGCTTCAAGCAATGCTCGCTGACAGTAAGGCTGAAAGCTATGCGGCCCAGTGTATGGTTCTGGACGCAGCCAAACGCAGAGATAACGGCGAAGCAGTAAATACCTTAGCTTCTTGCTGTAAACTTTTTGCTACAGAGATGGTTGGACGTGTGGCAGACAGAGCCGTTCAGTTTCATGGTGGCGCTGGCTATATGGAAGAATATGCGGTGGCTAGGTTCTATAAAGATGTCCGGCTTTTCAGAATTTATGAGGGTACCAGCCAAATTCAGCAAACCATTATCGCTAAAAATCTGCTCAAAGATTATAACTAATAGAACAATTCGCCGGTGACTTCTGCGTCACCGGCCACTTTCTTACGAAACCCTCACAAGTGGCTAAGCTAATACCTTCCAACTGACTTATTCTGGAAGGCTTATTGTGAAGGGCCTCTTCTGAAAAACCTTGCCGAGCCAACATTTCGACTCAAACCAAACTTCCCCTGCAACTTAGCCCATTACTTTTACGCTTTGTCGGTATATGTGACTAGCCGCAACAGTTAACTGAGACTTGCCCAATGCTCAGTTGCGCAAACCTAAATACGACAAGGCCAAATTAGAGTCGGACCAAATCTATAACCCTGCCCCGATTACTACCATTGATCCGAAATTTCCCACCCTCTGCGCCGCCAAAAAAACCTGCTCCGAGCAAATAGGTTTTAAACACACACACTTGTAGATCAAGGAATTTTTCCTAGCGCTCATATCACTAATATTTTGTCCTTGAGCCCAGAAGTGAAAAATTGCAGCAGCGAAGAGCAACGTTAGTTATGAGAGCAAGCATTCATCAAACTATTTGGCCGGTTTTTTCCTTCTGTGTAATAAATTCCTCTAGATCTCGTATAACAGCAAGAATCATCGGGATTTGGTATGGCAAGAAATAGAGCATTTGAAGTTCTCTATCGAGAATTTTACGTTCGAGTTTTTGGACTCTGTCGTCGCTTACTTAATTCCCAGGAGTTAGCGGAGGATGCGACACAGGAAACGTTTATTCGCGCATACAAAAATTTTGGCAAATTTGACTCTGGACAGCCTTTTTGGCAATGGATAGCAACCATCGCAAATAACTACTGTATGGACAGATTGCGCCTGCGGCATCGAACCGAAAAACTTTTTGGTGATGAAATGGAGGAACTAGATAGCCTCGCCTCTAATACTGCCTCGGGAGTCCACTGTCTAATTGCAGCCGAAGACATTACAGCTCTAAACATTGCGGTCACCAAACTCTCAGACAAATACCGGGTTCCTTTGGTTTTGGTTTATTACAATCAGTTCAGTTACAACGAAGTTGCTAAGCAATTGAATATAAGTGTGAGTCACGTAGGCGTGCTAGTGCTTAGAGCGAAGAAGCAGCTTCGTGCCACGCTAGCTAGTGCGGGTAAGGAGCACAGTTCATGACCCATTTATCAGAATTACAGCTGAGTCAGTTTGCAGACAATGGCATGCCCCGCCCCGACATGCCTGCCGCAGAACAGCACTTAGACAACTGCACGACCTGTCAGAGCAATTTATTAAACGCCACCAAAGAAGTAGCGATTTTCCGGGCCGCATTAGAGGCAGATTTAGCTAAAACTGCACCCGCTATCACTATTCCGGCATTCGTTTATCCGACCAGTGTGTCTAGATTCGCAATGGTGAATATCGCAACCGGATTGATAATTTGGCTAGCCCAGTTTTTGTGGAAAACGGTTTTTGGTGAGGTGGTCATGAATGGAGCAGGTTGGCTCACCTCAATTTACGTCCCAGATTTATACAACGTGGCAAGTGCCACAGTCCTAGTTTATTTAGAAGAAGGAACCGCTATGTTTGATAACTATCTTGCCCTCATTGCGAGCTGTGTTTTACTGCTCACAGGGTTATGGCTTGTCTTGCTATACCGCAAAAGTCAGCTAGGGTTAACTATTGGCTTGGCCTTGATGATTAGCATATCTGCCACAGCGCCAAGCCCTGCCAATGCGCTAGAATTACGCCATGACAAGAGAGTTGTAACCGTTAGTGAAACGGAAACCATTAACGACACTCTATTCGTCGCATCGGAAACAGTCATCATCAAAGGCGCAATAAACGGCGACCTCGTAGCCACCGGGCAACGAATCACCATCGACGGTTCAGTGTCAGGGAATGTTTTTGCGTTCGCTGAATCCATCACCATAAGAGGTGACGTGGCAGGACTGGTTGTAGGCGCAGGCTCCTCCGTTGAACTGATAGGTTCAAAGGTGAGTGGAAACTTAGCAATCGCCGGCAAAAAACTCTCCATGGATGACGAATCCGCAGTTGCTGGCAACGCAATGATGGCCGGTAACAATGCAACGATTGATGGTCCCGTTGGCCAAGATCTATACACTTTTACGGAGACAACTGAGCTCAACAGTTCTGTAGGCCAGAATATGGAGACGTTTAGTAATCGAGTGCGCTTACTTGATAACGCGAATATTACAGGAAATGCGCGACTGCGGGTTAAAGACCAAGACCACCTGCACCGTTCTACAGGCGCCATAGTAAACGGAGAAATTGAATTTCTCGATCTGCCGGATCGATTAGCAGATGCAAGTCCCTACGCGGGTATCAAATTCTACCTCTGGCAGCTAGCACGCTTGATTAGCGCAGTACTGGCCGGACTAGTGTTGTTGTGGTTAGTTCCACAATTTCGCGCAGTGCGCATCGGTACAGGGGTAGAAGCCCTAACGACTGTCGGTATGGGGCTGGTTACATTAGTGAGCCTACCCATTATTGCCGCTGTCTTTGCAATCACCCTTATCGGTCTTCCGTTCACCTTTTTAGGCGTCGTGTCTTGGTTAATGTTTATCTACCTTGCGAAGATTGTGGCTGGCCTATTTGTTGGTAAAACACTGCTTACCAACACTCGCTACGCAAACAACGATTTCGCACTTCTTATAGCTGGCATAGCTACTGTCCTCGTTGCTGTGAACCTGCCCGCAATCGGCGGAATAGCGAGCTTTGTCATCACCACCTTTGGTATCGGCCTGATTACCCAGCAGCTCTTAACGGCGATAAAAAGCCGTGACGATAGAGCATAAATAGACTAGTCGAAGAAACTGCTGAAGAGGCCTCTACCCATTCATATTGCTGTCTCTTATACACATCTGACGCTGCCGACGAATAGAGAGGTGTAG
>CAJXUL010000077.1 GCA_913060615.1 uncultured Gammaproteobacteria bacterium
TACACCTCTCTATTCGTCGGCAGCGTCAGATGTGTATAAGAGACAGATCAAAGGTAAACTGGTCAATGCTTTCAGAATGTTCGTAATTGGTGGTGAGCGCGTGGTAGTCAGCAACAAAAAAGAAGCACTCGTACTCGTGTTGCAGACGCACCCAGTTATTCAGAACACCATGTAAATGGCCCAAATGCAGACGCCCGGTGGGGCGCATTCCAGAGACAACCCTCTGATTCGAATCATTACTGCTCAAGCGAGCACCTTATAGTCAAAATTGACTGGGTAGTATAGATCACATGGCCTCCAATGGCAGGTATTTCCTACCTCGACTAGCGATACTTACAATGATCTAAGCCGGCAACATTTGCTGGCAGACCCTCGCTCAGGAAAGCACCCCAAGACCCTGACGCATAACCACCGGGTCGCCGTCGGACAGGTCCACAATTGTGGACGTTTCTATACCGCAGGGCCCGCCATCTAGAATCACGTCTATGTCTCTATGATTGCCCAGGGTTTCAACTATTTCTTCAATATCACCCAGATTTTCGTCGGCCTCCTCCAAGCGCAGTGTGGCCGTCACCATAGGTTCGCCAAAAATCTCCAACAAGCCTTGGACAATTGGATGATCCGGCACGCGCAGACCGATCAATTTTTTCTTCGGATGAACCAAACGTTTTGGCACTTCACGGCTAGCCTGCAAAATAAATGTAAATGGCCCAGGAGTATTGCGCTTGAGTAACCGGTAATCGGCATTTTCTACCTTGGCATAGGTCGCAAGGTCGCTTAAATCTCTGCATGCCAAACTGAACTGGTGGTTTTTATCCAAATTTCGCAAGGCGATGATTTTTTCTAAAGCTGCCTTGTCGCCCATATGGCAGGCAATAGCATAAGTAGTGTCAGAGGGATAAATAACCAGACCGCCCTTATGCATGACCTCGGCAGCAATCTTTAGCAGCCGGTTTTGGGGGTCTGTTGGGTGTATGCGCAAATGTTGAGCCACGACTTAATATCCTATGAAAAACTTACAGCCCCAGTGTATTCCTTTATCATCGCTATTCCATCGATCAGCAACAAAAGAACGTTCATGAAGCAGTTACTCGACTACTTAGCAATCATTGCCTTCGCCATTGTCTACTTTGCCAGCAAAGACATATTTTTGGCCACCGGGGTATTAATGGTGGGCGTCACACTGCAAGTGATTGCTTACAAGGTATTGGGCAAACCTATTGGCAACGAACTCAAAATCACCTTTTGGGTGAGCATGGTGATGGGTGGTTTGACCCTGCTATTTAGGGACGAAGCATTTATACAATGGAAGCCAAGCATAATCAGTTGGGCCATCGCCTCTGCGCTTATTGGCGCACATTGGTTCGCAAAAACATATTTGCTGAAGAAAGTCTTGGGCCATGCGCTGCAACTGCCCGACGCAAAATGGAAAGTTCTGACCTATGGCTGGGCCTTAGCGTTCACGTTCTCTGGCGTCCTCAATTTATGGGTCGTGAATAATTTCTCCATGGACACTTGGGTCACTTTCAAGTTGTTCGGTCAGATGGGCATCAACTTCTTTTATATCTTTGTCATGATTGCCTACTTAGTTGCCTCCGGCGCGCTCAGCGAAGCCAATCTAAAAGAACAAGAGAAAGAAGCTGACCCAGCCCTACACCCAGACATGAATAAAGCAGGGGCGGACGATGAGGGTTCACCACCTAACCCTGCAGAGGAATCAGCAAGATGACTGCACTCAGTGTTAACTTGAATAAAATTGCCCTGCTGCGTAACTCGCGTTTAGGCGACCGTCCCAGTGTAGTCAACGCTGCTCGGCAAGCCATTGAGCAAGGCGCCCTAGGTATTACCGTGCATCCACGCCCAGATCAGCGACACATTCGTCCACAAGATGTCTACGACTTGGCCATTTTGTTAAAAGAAGAATATCCACATATTGAATTTAATATTGAGGGAAATCCTTTCGCCGGCCCTTCAGACAATGGTTACCCAGGATTCGACGCCCTGATTGACGCCACTAAACCGCAACAGGTGACATTGGTGCCGGACAATGACGACCAGCTAACATCAGATCATGGCTGGGATTTGAGCCAAGACACCGACCTGCTGAAAGAAAGAATCGCCTTTTACCAATCCATGGGAGCCAGAGTAAGTTTGTTTATGGACCCGGTTCGGGAGCAAATCATTGCTGCCCAAGCACATAGCGCCGAACGCATCGAGTTTTATACCGGCCCCTATGCAGAAACCTATTGGGCCAACGGTCCCAACCACCCTGCTACCCAAGCGAGCTTTAAAACCTACGCAGATGCAGCGGAGGTGGCCTTAGATATAGGCTTAGGTATTAACGCTGGACACGATTTAGACCAAACAAATCTGCCTCTATTCGCTACCCTACCTGGGCTTCAAGAGGTATCTATAGGTCACGCAATTATCTGCGAGTCTCTAGAATCAGGTTTTGCACCGACTATTCGATCCTATGTCGACATATTGAGTTAGCGCCGAACAATTTGACGGCGCCAATTATTTACAAGCAGATGTCCAAGCGAAGCTCATCTGCACCTAACAACATCTAACCCTCCTTAAAGGTGAGGCTAGCAACGGCTAACACCACGTGTGCAAAATGCTTAGCCGATCAGGTACCCTGTAGAGATTCACGCCTTTGAGTTTTAACCATGCAAAATATTTTCGCCAAAATCACATTAATGAGTCTTGTCATTGTTACCATGGTAAGCCTTTTACAGGTCAAGAATGCTGCTGCCGAAAACCCTCAAGTCGCCTTGGTAACCAGTGTTGGCGAGATACAAATTGAGTTGTTGCCCAAATTCTCACCCAAGCACGTAAATAACTTCCTAGCGCTCATCGACGAGAATTTTTATGTGGGTTTGGTTTTCCACCGAGTAATACCAAATTTCATGATTCAAGCGGGTGGTTATACCGACACGCTAAACTACCGACAGACCAATCGCAGCGTTGCTAACGAGTCACTAAACGGATTGAAAAATCGCAAATATACGGTCGCTATGGCCCGTCTAGACCATCCAGATTCCGCAGATACGCAGTTTTTTATCAACCTTGGCAACAATACGCACCTTGATGCAACACCAGATGGACCTGGCTACAGCGTATTTGGCCGAGTAATTAGTGGTCGTGATGTTATTGAAATCATCGAATTAGTAGACACTGGCATCAGCGCGGGCATGGTTGCAGTGCCGGAAACACCAATTGTTATCTTAGCAACCAGAAGGCTCTAATTTCCCTCACTAAACGGCGCAAATCCTGTACACTCGCGTCCACCTTTTATAGACCTAAGATAACTATGCGAACTTTTATCATCGCCCTTGCCAGCGCCCTTCTGCTGGCTTACATCGTCACCGAATTGTTTACTCGCATTTGGCCAGACAACTCTCTTGCCCTTGCCGCAATTATGATTGTGGCTCTGCTCATCAACGGCTTGTTCAATGCAAAGCTCAGCGAAAACGGCGGTCGCAATCAGCGCAATCGCAAGCCTCGCCGCGAAACAAATGGCCGCAGCAAAGATTCGCGCAGCAAAAATGCCAGTGAGCGCAAAGAGCGTAATCCCCAAAATAGCGGAAGAAATAACGAAAGAAATAGCGAACGAAGCAGTGACCGCGACAACGCTCAAGCGGATCGCAAAGGCAAAAGAGAACCTAAAGCTGAAAATCGCAACAAACGCGATACATCAGACAGTGATCAAGACAGCGAAGACTTGCAGCCAAAGCCTGATACTAGCAACTTGCCTACGGAAAACGGCACAGTGAAGTGGTTCAACAGAACCAAAGGCTATGGCTTTATCGTCAGAGAATCCGGTGAAGAAATTTTTGTCCACCAGCGATGTATTGTTACAACAGAAGAGGGCCAACGGCCTAATCTGCGTGACGGACAGGAAGTCACTTTTGTTGTGGTAAATCACGACAAAGGTGTTCAGGCCGATCGGGTTACGCCCATCAACTAATTGATTTGGCTGCTAAAAGATGAAAATTAAGGCGCTACTGTCTCAGCGAATTGAGAGTGCCTTCGAGGCACTAGGCCTGCAAGGCCAGGCCATGTTGCAAGCCGCTAGCCGACCAGAGTTTGGTGACTACCAAGCAAATGGCGTAATGGCTGCGGCTAAGCGAAGCGGACAAAACCCAAAAGAAGTGGCCGCCAAGGTCATCGCTCAACTAGACTTAAAAGGCATCGCTAAAGATGTCAGTATTGCTGGCCCCGGCTTTATTAACATAACGCTAGCTGAAGAATTTTTAGCCACAATCTGTACTACCCAGCCTTCTCAAACAGATCACCCACAGACTGCGGTCGTAGACTACTCAGGGCCAAACCTTGCCAAAGAAATGCACATTGGGCATATCCGCAGCACCATTATCGGTGACTGCATTGCCAGAGTATTAGAGGCACAGGGACATAAAGTCGTTAGACAAAATCATGTCGGCGATTGGGGCACCCAGTTTGGCATGCTGTTAACTTATCTAAATGAAACCGGCGAAAACTCTGACGCCTTATCAGATATCGAAGATTTTTATCGGGCGGCAAAACAGCGCTTCGATGAAGATGAGGACTTCAAGAGCCGCAGCAGGCAGACGGTGGTAGCACTACAGGCCGGCGATGCTGACGTAATTTCTCACTGGCACCGCTTCATAGACATGTCCATAACTCATTGCCAACAGTTGTATCAGCGCATGGGCGTTGAACTAACAAGAGACGATATTAGGGGCGAAAGTTCTTACAACGATGAACTTGCGCCCATGATTGAGTTGCTGTCAAAAGCCAATTTACTGACTGAATCAGATGGCGCCCAATGTATTTTCTTGGACGAATTTAAGAATAAGGATGGCGACATTCTGCCATTGATCGTGCGCAAGTCCGACGGCGGTTACCTCTACGCAACCACTGATATGGTCGCTCTGCAACATCGCACGCAAACCTTAGCCGCAGATCGTGTATTGTACTTTGTTGACGCACGTCAATCTTTGCACTTCAAGCAGATATTCGCTGCAGGTCGCGCGGCTGGGCTAGCCTCAGAGCACGTTGAGCTGTCGCACATGCAGTTTGGTACCATGCTAGGTAAAGACAACAAGCCATTTAAGACACGCCAAGGTGCTTTGATCAAATTAGCCGATTTGCTAGATGAGGCCATTGAGCGGTCACAAAAAGTACTTACCGAGAAGCGTGGTGGCGCACCCGAAGATGTGGCGCACCTTGCACAAGTCATCGGCATAGGCGCGGTAAAGTATGCTGATCTGTCGAAAAACCGCACCAGCGACTACGTTTTCGACTGGGATCAAATGCTGAGTTTTGAGGGCAACACCTCTCCTTATCTGCAATACGCCTATAGCCGTATCCAAAGTATTTTCAGCAAAAGTGACATTGCACGAGAATCATTACCCGAGCAAATAACCACTGTAGATGAAGCCGAACGCCGCTTAGCCGTTGCCATTGCCGGCTTCGACGACGTGCTAGATCTCGTCGCAAAAGAAGGTTACCCACACTATCTGTGCGGCTATCTATATGACCTTGCGGGTAGATTCACTCAGTTCTATGAGCAATGCCCAATACTCACCAGCGCGGACCAAGACAAAATTCGTCGTCTACGTTTGGCCGAGCAAAGCGGGCAAATTTTGGCTAAGGGTTTAGAGTTACTTGGCATTGGTGTTGTAGAACGAATGTAGCCTGCGGCCTAACAGTCGATCAAATTAGAGGTACTCGCCAATGAGCTTTACTACGCTTATCACAGCTACAGAACTTGCCAATCACACGTCTCAAGGTTTGCGCATTTTGGATTGCCGAGGCCGCCTTGGAGACCCCACTTGGGGTCAGATAGCCTTTGCTCAGAGCCATATTGCCGGCGCAGTCCATGCCGATATGGACCGCCATCTGGCCACTCAACCCAACCAACATGGCAGACATCCACTGCCCACACCTCAAGCATGGCTTGCACAGGTACAGGCCTGGGGTGTTGAAAATCAAGATCAGGTTGTTATCTATGACGACGCTGGCGGCAGTTTCGCTGGCCGAGCTTGGTGGATGATGCGCTGGCTGGGACACGCAAACGTTGCGGTGCTGGACGGCGGTTTAAACCATTGGTCAGGGCCGTTAACCGAGCCGGGAGACAGCGTTGAGGCTTATTCACCGAGTCAATTCCAAGCCACTACTCCGCTGACAAAATTGTCCTCAGCTAAAGATGTGCTGAGACTAAGCACAACGCTCATGAACGCCACCAACACAGCAAATGAATATCTTATAGACGCACGCGCACTGGCGCGTTTTGCCGGCGATGAGGAACCCATCGACCCAATCGCCGGACACATTCCCGGCGCCGTCTGCTTGCCGTTCAGCGAAAACCTAGACGCTCAGGGCTTTTTCAAAGAGCCGAAAGACCTCGCTCAGCGCTTTATCGACCTGGGCTTGAACCTCGGCCAAAAGGATTTGGCTGTAACCATTTATTGCGGCTCTGGTGTCACCGCCATTCACAACATCTTGGCCATGCGCATTGCAGGATTTGGCGAAGCAGCACTGTATGCTGATTCTTGGAGCGGCTGGATCGCACACGCCAGCCGACCAGTGGCTACTGGGTTAGGCAACTAACTTTTTATGTCGCAAAAGCCGACCTACCACCAAGAGTATATTGCGCCGGCAGCGCTTGAATGGATTAACGACCAACCGTTCTCTAAGCAATATGAAGACATTTACTATACCGCAGACGGTACAGATGAAGTGCATCGAATCTATCTTAAACCCAGCGCCATGCTTGAGCGCAAAGATCTAAACGCCTGCATTAATGTCGGTGAGTTGGGCTTTGGCAGCGGTTTGAATTTTGCCATAACCGCCACCGAGCTTTTACAACAAACTGACAAACACCTGCATTTCATCAGCTTTGAAGCACATCCATTAGACTACGATGCTTGGCAAAAAATAGCCCTAACTCGCTCAAACTTGCCAATATATAGAACCCTTGCCGACAACCCGCCGCCGCTGCTCACGGGCTGGCACCGTCGCAGCTTTGCCAATGGGCGCGTACAACTCAGTGTCTATCATGGCAACGCCTTAGAGGGCCTGCAGGATTTGGCCCAGCGACAGCAACAGCCAGTAGATGCCTGGTTCTTAGATGGCTTTTCACCGCCAAAGAACCCCAATATGTGGGACTTAAACGTATTGTCGGCTATTGCAGACAACTCCACCGATGGCACCACCGTATGCTCTTTCACCTCTGCCGGTGCGGTAAGGAGAGGTCTAGAAGCGCTGGGGTTTGTTATGCGCAAAGTTGATCAACTGCCCATTAAACGCTCTAGTTTAGCCGGCACCTTAGTTGGCAACGGGGCGAAACAAAGACAAAGCACACCACAGCGCGTAAGTGTCTTTGGCGCAGGTATTGCTGGATGTACTGTGGCTCGACACTTGGCTGACCAAGGCGTACAGGTACAAATTTTTGACCCCAATGGCGTGGCCAGCGGCGGCTCAAAAATGGATGTCAGCGCATTGCATTGCAGTTTGTTGGGCGACAGCAGCCCCGGCGCAGAATTTCGCGCTCGAGCCTTCCACTATGCCCGCAGCTACCACCCAAACTTTCCCGGTTTCTCTGCCACGGGTGCAATACAACTGGCAATGAACGACAGCGAGTTGAGCAAGATTCGCAGAATAGCCAAGGTCTATGCGCCTGACTCAAGCGCGACTCAGAATTGGCTGACCTATCTAGACGAGCAAACCTTAACTGAAGATTTTCAGTTGGCAGGCCTTGGCGCATTGGTTTTCCCCAGCGCCGCAATCATCGATTTACCCCAACTTTGTCACGGCCTTATCGATCATCCAAAGATCGAATTCGTTATGCAGGCGGGCATTGAGACTGAACTGCATCCCTTTATTGTAGCCTGCGCTGGCGCCAGCAAAAATTTCACCAATACCCAAAACTTAGAGATTGGCGAGATGTACGGCCAATTAGATTGGATAAAGCCGGTCACTCAAGCACAAATACCTATGCCAATAGTGGGCAACGGCTATGTTATCCCCGGCGACAAAGAATGGACTGTGGGCAGCAGCTACGAATACGAACCTTGGGCACCTGCACAAGCGAGTACTAGCAACATTAACAAAAACCGACGCTTTATCGGCGACGGCAAGATGTCATCACTGCGCCATAAGCGCGCACCACGCTGTGTCTCCAGCGACCGCGAGCCTGTGGTTGGCAAACTCAGTGATATGGGATGGATTTCTACCGCACATGGATCTATGGGCACTAGCTCCGCACCCATGGCGGCAGCCATGATTAGCAGCAAGTTATTAGGTTGGATAGCGCCGATATCCGAGCGGGTAGAAACAAATCTCAGTCCACAACGCTTTATCGCCCGCCAAGCTCGGCGCGGGGTAAAACATGTAGGGCCCAAACCGGACTAGTTGAGTCTGCGTTGATGCACACAATCAGCACTTACCTAAACAGCGGGCAAAAAAAAGCGCATCTATAAATAGATACGCTTTCAATCGTCTGATCCTGAACAAGATCTAGAGTCAGAGCAACATTAGCGCTCTTGAATCACACGAACATTAATCACACTTTCGATTGCCCGAATAGCTTCTAATAGACCTTCATCTGGCGCTTCAGACAGATCAATTAGGTTATAAGCGAGCTCATCACGACTCTTATTGATCAAATCAATAACATTGATGTTGCGCTCTGCCAATACAGCAGTCATTTGACCGAGCATACCCGGTACGTTGTGATTGCTTACCGCCAAGCGATAGCCAGAAACAGCATCTGCACTCACCGCTGGGAAATTCACAGAATTAACGATACTGCCGGTTTCTAAAAACCGTACCAACTGGTCCGCAGCCATTACTGCACAGTTCTCTTCCGCTTCGTCAGTACTCGCACCTAAGTGAGGCGTAAGCATTACACGATCGTGGTCCAGCAAACCGGGGACCGGGAAATCGGCTACGTAACGACCTAAGTGACCGCTGGCTAGGGCTGCTTTTAGCGCAGCTGAATCAACAATAGGCTGGCGCGCAAAGTTCAACAACACGCTGCCCGGCTTAAATGCTTTCAATGCTTCTTCATTAATCATGCCTTCCGTAGCAGGCAGTAATGGCACGTGAATACTCACGTAATCTGCTTTAGCAAAAAGACTTGGCAGATTTTGCATGCGCTCTACCTGAGAAGGTATGCGCCATGCGGCATCCACTGACAACGCGGGATCGTAACCCAACACGTTCATACCTAAGTCCATGCCTGCCCGAGCAACCATAGAACCAATAGCGCCTAAACCCACAACGCCCAAAGTTTTGCCAACTAATTCGCGGCCCTTAAATTTCTTCTTCTCGGCTTCTACCAGCTTATTTAACTCAGCTTCGTCGGTGACGTTAGCCAATGAACGAACGTACGCAATGCCACCAAAGACGTCTCGTGATGCCAGCAATAATGCGGTAATGACTAACTCTTTAACTGAATTAGCGTTAGCCCCTGGCGTATTAAAAACAACAATGCCTTTCTCGCTGCAAGCCTGAACCGGCACATTATTAGTCCCCGCACCAGCGCGAGCCACAGCTCTAAGGTCTGGATTTAAGTCTTCGGCTGCGAGTTTGTGGCTGCGTATGAGCAATGCTTCAGGAGCCTCGTGCTCCGCATTAACTGCATAGCCATCAATTGGGAATCGCTCTAGGCCGATTGGCGCAATAGCGTTATAAGTTCGAATTTTGTACATAGAATTTACGCCAGAAATGAAGCGAGCACGGTAGGCAACCCATGAGTTCAAGTCAAGGAGAACGCTTCATGATGGGATGAATTTGCGTAGTTTTACACAATTGACGGCTTTATTAGCTAAAACTCGCATGAATCACGCCGAACTATTTAGCCACCGCCTCTAGTTCAGCCACCAACAACTGGCCGGCTTGCACCGCTGTAACACCCTCCAGTGCTTGATAATATTGGCGCTCATTATTGCGCAAAGCTTTTAGCGCATTGAGCAAGGACACTGTCGCAAGATCTTCTTCTGCCACGACTTCACTCAAACCTTGGGCCTTGGCGTACGCGGCATTAGCTAATTGATCGCCCCGAGATGCAGCCCCAGACAAAGGTACCAATAACGTAAGTTTTTTCAGCGCCCATAATTCAAACAGTGCGTTTGCCCCAGCTCGGGACACGACAATGTCCGCTGCGGCCAAAATATCGCCCCAACCAGCGTCCACGTACTCCAATTCCAGATATCCGGATTGCATCAAGTTTTGCGCTTTTCCTGGGCCACAAACATGCACCACAAAGTAAGTAGCGCAGAGCTCAGGCAAAGATTCTCTAACAATAATATTAAGCGCATCAGCCCCCAAACTACCGCCAGTAACCAACAAAATTGGACAATTATCCGGCACACCCAAAAACCGCCGGCCTGCTTCTGCGTCACCGTTGAGTAAATCCTCACGCACCGGAGTGCCAGTGTTTACAACCCGGCCCTTAAAACCAGCAAAACGTGTATCCGCAAAACTGGAGCAAAGGGTAGAGACAAAAGGCATCACTAATCTATTAGCCAATCCGGGCGTTAGGTCTGACTCATGAGCAACAATAGGGATTCTTAACAACCAACCTGCAAAAACAACGGGAAATGAAACAAAACCACCTTTAGAGAAAATTACATTAGGGCGAATTTTTCGAAGCAAGAACACGGCTTGAACAATACCCAACAGAATGCGCAGGACATCGGAAAAGTTTTGCCAAGAAAAATAGCGCCGCAGCTTACCGGCGGACACGCTGTGAAAAGTAATCGCCCTGTCGCCCAACAGCTTTTCTTCCAAACCGCTATGAGTACCCACAAAGTGCACTTGCCACTGTTTTTTGATCAACTCATCCGCCACAGGCAACGCTGGCAGCACATGACCTGCGCTACCACCACCTACAATGACAACAGTCTTTTTGGTTATGTTTGTTGTTACATCTTCTGATGCTGTGTCTGTGTTTTGACTCATGAGCCTTCTTTAATGCAGCGCCAATGCAGCGCTGCCGCCGTAGAACTGGAAGTGCAAACCATATCAATACCGAGCCATTGCGCCGAACACTAGTAACCTAGGACTTCTTTGAGTAAAGGAACCGTCAACATACGCTTATGTTGCAGTGTGGCGTAGTCCAGCTTCTCCAGATCTTCCAACAAAATCTGCAACTGCCTTGGGCCACGACGCAGCCAATATTCCAAAACACTTTCTGACAAATGATAACCGCGCTCTTCTGCCCGCAGGCGTAGCACTCGAGCTTTGCCTTTGTCGTCTAACGGCACAATTTGATAATGACTCAGCGAGCGCATGCGTGAGTTAAGATCGGCTAAATTGAAGTTCTCTAACAATGCAGATTGGTTATGGGTGATCACAAGTATGCCTTCAATAGCCTGCACATGATTGTACAACGCCATTAACAATTCCTCCGCCAGAGCATTCGACTTCAGCCCTTGAGCATCATCTACTACAACTAAGACTCCGCGCCCCGGTCCTTGACCCAATGAGGACTCAAGAGCGGGACGAAATGCTTGCTGCAAACTTTGCTCACTTGCATTAACTAGGTCTGCACAACTGATAAAGAAACAGTTTTTACCCTGCTCCAGACCTTCGCTGTAACGACCTTGTAGAAGGTGACTGCGCCCACTGGACTCTTCACCATAAATCCACATGCCGCAAAAACTCTCTGCATCACTGTGCAGGTTTTTCAGCAGTTCGACATTATCACCGACAACAAAGTTGTCCAACCGAGGTTGATGAGGGGTGTCGATAGACAGCACGTCCTGATCTAACAAATCAGTAGCCGCCTTCGTTAGATTTCACTTCACCGTCCACAACACGCTCCTCACGTAACTTTTTTAACTTCAGCGCCTTGGACGATCTATGCGCCCAAACCACAATATAATGAACACCAGAAACTGCACTAAGCACAGCGAGCAAGTAAATACCAAAATCATCAACGGCCACGTGCGCGTAAGTTCCCGCCACACCTAGGGGTAGCTGACTGGCCATAAGCAGCGACAATACAAGCATTTGCATGGCGGTATTAGCTTTGCTGATCAAACTGGGTTGAACCTTAATATACCCAATAATGACTCGATAAAGTGTACCTCCTGTCTCTTATACACATCTCCGAGCCCACGAGACGGACTCCTATCTCGT